>JBFMBH010000161.1:0-7170 GCA_040755095.1 Thermodesulfobacteriota bacterium | reverse complement strand
GGCACTGGGGGTTGCGGCGGTCGAGGTTGTCGCCGGCGCCTCCTGCCGGGGGATGAATCCCCCGGCTACCGTATCTGCTCTCGCTCTCAAGGAAACATCCGCCTTCTGGCGGGCTGCCGGCGGTCAAGGCCGCCTCGGCCAAGAAGGTCGCTTTCACCCATCGTGGCCCGCACCGCGCATGGCAACTCTCGCAGCGCGAGGCTCCGGAAGAAGCCTTCCTTGCAGAGCCACGGAGTGGCGTACCAAGAGGTAGGCCGGCCTTTCAAGGCCGGCCGGGCAGCACCGCCGCGCCCCCGGGCATCCGCCGCGGCTTCGGCCTGCGCGGCGCATGCCCGCCCCGTGTGTCCGGCCCCAAGGGGTTGGGACCGGCACTGGGGGTTGCGGCGGTTGAGGTTGTCGCCGGCGCCTCCTGCCGGGGGATGAATCCCCCGGCTACCGTATCTGCTCTCGCTGCGCGAGGCCCTCAAGAAACACGAGATGCGCGTCCACAGCGGCCCGGGCTACCGGGTCTATCTGGCCCGACAGGGCAAGGTCGTGCATCTGCTCCTCATGGGTGGGGACAAATCCACCCAGAAGCGGGACATCCGGCGCGCCAAGGCACTCTCTCTTCTCCTTGCCATATTGCAGGAACAGCCCTGGCCTGGCCATGGCGGCTATCATCATGCCAACCCTTTGCACAGGGCGAAGCCGGCTGCCGCCCCCCTCCTGACACGGTGCCAGGGGCTGCGGGGCATTTGGGGCCGGCAGGAGGGAGACCATGGCCGAGACCGCAACCCTCGTCACCACCCCGCCGGCCCCGGCGGCCGAGCCCCGTCCCGCCGCCGTTGCCCCGCCGCTGCCCGCCCCTGACGACACCTTTCTCCTGGACGACACCCTCGCCCCCTGGCAGATCCAGCAGGCGAGCGCCGGCCAGCAGGCGGCCCTGGCCGAGGCCGAGGAACTGGTGCGCGGCTGCCGCTGGCCGGACCTCCTCGCCCTCTTCCATCCGGTGGAGGAAAAGGTGCCGGAGCTGGTGGCCGCCGGCCTCGATGCCGAGCTTCGGCTCAAGGTCGCCTTTGCTTTGGGCCAGAGCGGCCGCTTTCCGGAGGCCCTCGCCACCCTGCGCCTCGCGGTGGCGAGGCTCCCGGACAGCTTTCTCGGCCACAGCAGCCTGGCCTTCACCGCCTGCCAGTACATCCGCTCCTGCCGCACCGGCAAGGTGGCCCTGGCGCCCGCCACCCGCCAAGAGCTCGTGGCCGAGGCCCACCGCCATTTCGGCCGCTGCCAGGCCCTGCGGCCGGAGACCGTCACCGGCTTTTACCGCCAGGGCATCCTTTTTCAGGAGATCGAGCGGAAATCCCGGCTGGCCATCCCGCTTTTCGAGCGGGCCCGGGCCAACTGGCTGGCCCTCTCCGAGAAGGCCCGGCAGGAGCGGCACCAGGAACGGCCAAAGTTCCGCAAGAGCCTCTACCACCTGGCGGTCTGCCTGGCCGAGGACCACCGGCTGCCCCGGGCCCAGGCCCTGCTGGAAGAGCTCCTGGCCGAGGACCCGGCCGGCGAGACGGTGGGCCTTCTCTTCACCCACTTCGGCCTGGCCAAGATCCATCTGGCCGCCGGCCGGCCCGCCAAGGCCCGGGAGCACTGCCAGGTGGCGGTAGCGGCGGCCGCTCCCGACCAGGCCATTGATTTCGTCTGGGAGCTGTGCGCCCGGGCCTGCCTGGCCCTGGGCGAGGCGGATGCCGGGCTGGTCGCCATCGGCCGGGTGCCGGAGCGGGCCCGCCGGCCGTATGTGCGCTGGACCGAAGGGGACTGCCTGGCCGCCCTGGGCCGCCCGGAGGAGGCGGAGCGGCTCTGGCGCCAGGCGGCGGAGCGGGACCGCCGCAGCCGCCACCGGCCGCTCCTGCGCCTGGCCCGTCTCCATCTCGGCCGCGGCCGCCTCACCGAGGCCCTGGCCGAGGCCGAGGCGGCGGAGCGCTTCTGCCAGGAGACCTACGGCAACCCGTCCCTGGAGGCGATGTTCTGGCGGGCTGCCTGCCTCTTCCGCCTGGGTCGCCTCGCCGAGGCAGCTGCCATCGTCGCCGAGCTGGAGCGCCGGCATCTCCACTACCCCCATCTCGGCCGCCTGGCCGAGCGGATCCGCCAGGGACTGGAGTCAGGAGGTGACGGCCATGGCCCTCGCCCGCCCGGATGAGCACCCTGATTTCGGCCTCCTGCTCCGGCGTCTCGAGGAGGCGGTCCTGGGCAGCGACGGCCGGGCGGCCCTGGAGCGGGCCCTGGCCGGTGGTCCCTTCTGGCAGAACCTCACCCCGCCGGAGCTGGTCCGCTTTGCCGGGATCGGCCAGGCCGCCGGCCGGCCGGAGCTGGCCCTGGCGGCCCTGGAGCGGGCCAATGAACGGCAGCCCGACCTGGCGGCCGCCTGGCGGCAGCGGCTGGAGATCCTCGCCCTCCTGGACCGGGGTGTCGAGGCCCTGGCGGTGAAGGCCCGGGCAGCGGCCATCCTCGGCGACGAGCCGGTGGCTGCCTGGCTGGCTGATCTCTTGCCGGCCGCCGGTGCACTGCCACCGCCGCCGGCTCCGGGCCTGGCGGAAGACCCGGCCGCCGGCGACGAGGCCGCCTGCCGGCCTTTCGGGGGGCTGCGGCGCCCCGAGGCCCGGCTCGCCCAGTACCTGGAGCTGTTTCAGGGCCGGGAGGATGCCTTCGCCCGCCAGTGGGCGGACCGGCAGCGGGGCGAGCAGGGCTATGCCCCGGTCAGGCGGCCCCTGACCCTGACCGATCTGGAGGACCATCTCGCCGGTCGCCGCACCAGTGGCATCTATCTCCTGCGTGCCGATGCCACGGTACGCTCGCCGGTGGTGGATATCGACCTGGCCCCTGCCTGCCGCCGGCCGGACCTGGACCGGGCGGCCCGGGAGCAGGTGCGGCGGGAGGGCTCCTATCTCCTCACCCGGCTCGCCGAGCTGGCCCGGGAGGCGGGGCTTTTCCCCATCGTCGAGCTTTCCGGCGGCAAGGGCTTCCACCTCTGGCTGCCGGTGGCCGAGCCGGTGCCAGCCGGCCAGGCGCGGGCAGCTCTTCTGGCCCTGGTGGCCAGGGTGCAGGGCGATGTCCGCTGTTTCCAGTTGGAGGTCTTCCCCAAGCAGGACCGCCACACCGGCAAGGGCCTGGGGAATCTCGTCAAGCTGCCCCTGGGCATCCACCGGGCGACCGGCCGGCCCTCGTCATTCCTGAAGGCCGCGGCCGCTGGCATCGAGGCGCAGCTGGCCTTCCTGGCCTTCTGCCGGCCGGCGCCGGCAGCGGCCCTGACGGCCCTGGCCACTGCCGCCGGCCAGGCCACGGTGCTGGTCCACCCCCGCCTCGCCGACTGGGCCCGGCAGTTCCCGGCCCTGGCCATGCTGGAGGAGCGCTGCGCTCTGCTGGCCCAGATCTTCGCCAGCAGCCGCAGCGGCCGGGCGCTGAGCCTGCGGGAAGAGAAGGTGCTCCTGGGCACCGTCGGCCATCTGCCGGACGGCCGCGGCTCCTTGCACCATCTCCTGGCCGCGCTGCCAGAGTACAACCGGCCCTTGCTGGATTTCAAGATCAGCCGCCTGCGGGGCACCCCTTTGGGCTGCCGTCGCCTCCACTCCCTGCTGGATGCCGGCTCCGATCTGCCCTGCCGCTTCCCCGGCCGGCCGGACGGCTATCTGCACCCCCTCCTCCATCTGCCGGACTGGCAGCAGGCCGCGGCCAGCCCCAAAGCGGAGCGGGTGGAGAACCTGGCCGACGCCGTGGAGCAGCTGCGCTCGGCCCTGGCCTGTCTGGAGCGGTTTCTGCCACCGCGGTGACGCGCCATGGAACGGATCTATGTCATCGAGCCGGGAAGCGGTTTGCGCAAGGACGGGGATGCCCTGCGGGTGGTGCGGCCGGGCGGCGAGGATCTGCTGATCCCGGCCGAAGGACTCGAGCGGCTCACCCTCATGGGCCGGGCCTCGCTGTCCGGCGCGGTCCTGGATTTTCTCATCCAAAAGAGGGTGGAGACGGTGTTCCTGACCGGCACCGGCCGGTTCCGGGCCCGGCTGCTCCTGGACGAGGCCGGCCATGTGGCTCGGCGCCAGGCCCAGTACCAGAGGCTCTCCCAGCCGGATTTCCAGGTCAAGGCCGCCCAGGTGCTGGTGGCCGGCAAGCTGGAGAACCAGGTCCGCTTCCTCCTGGGCCGCGCCCGCCGGGGGGCGGCCGCCGAGGTCCGCCCTCTCGCCCTGCAGATCCGCGCTCTGGCCCTGCGGGTCGCCGGGGAGCGGCAGCTCGATGCCCTGCGCGGCCTGGAGGGCGCCGCCGCCCGTCTGTACTACCAGGCCTTCGCCCTGCTCCTGACCCACCCGGAGCTGCGCTTCGCCGGCCGCAACCGCCGGCCGCCCCGGGATCCGGTGAACGCCATGCTCTCCTTCGCCTACACCCTGTTCACCAACGAGGTGCTGTCGGCGGTCCGCACCGCCGGCCTTGACCCCTATCTGGGCGCCTTGCACGAGGTGGCCCCCGGCCGCCCCTCCCTGGCCTGCGACCTCGTGGAGGAGTGGCGGGTCTTCGCCGACCGCCTGGTGCTCACCCTGTGCAATCGCCGCATGGTGGGGCCGGAGGACTTCGTCTGCCGGCCACCGGAGGCCGCCGGCGAGGGAGACGAGGAGGACCAGGGGACGGCTCGACCGGTGTCCATGAAGCCGGCGGTCTGCCGGGCCCTCATCCATGCCTACGAGGGCTTCATGCAGTCGGCCCTGCCCGGGCCCCAGGGCGATACCGTTGTCCGCTGGCTCGTCCACGGTCAGGTTCAGGCCTTCGGCCGCTGGCTCACAGACGACAGCCAGCCCTATCCCCCCTACCGCATCGGCTGGTGACGCCGTGTTCTATCTCATCTCCTTCGACGTCAGCGACGACCGAGTCCGCTACCGGGTGGTCAAGGCCCTCAAGGGCTGCGGGGTGCGGGTCCAGAAGTCGGTGTTCGAATGCCCGGACCTCACGGAAAAGCGGCTGGCCAAGCTCCAGACCCGCCTGGCCGGCCTCATCGATCACCTCACCGACTCGGTGCGCTACTACCGCCTGTGCGGCAACTGTCTCCAGGAGGTGGAATGGACCGGCACCGGCGAGGCGCCGGAAACCCGGGTGCATCTGGTGGCGTGAAGGCCAGGGGGAAGAACGGCGGGGACCGGCGCCAGCGTGGTGACCCTGGGCCGATGGAACCGCGGTGGGCTATATGGTATGGTGCCGCCAGGCGGCCTGGCCCCTGGCGAAAGGCGTGGACTGTCGGACCTGGCGATGGCGGGGCCGTTGCCAGGGACAAAAGGGCTAACAGGTTGGGACAACATGAAAAATCGGAAACAGCGCCCTGGAGACATCGGACACGCCCGCGGCCGGCCGGGAACCGGCCACCATGGCCAAACCGTGTCCCAGGTAGTCCGGGGAGGAGACGGTATACACGCCTCCGGCAGCGCCATCGGACAAATCCGGCTTGCAACTGCGCCCCGTTTCGTGTTGATTCTGGATAGGGGGGCCGGCCCCCCTTGCCCCGTTCAGGGGTTTGCGACGCAGGTGCGGGCTGTGCGGCTCCCCATATCCACTTGGGGGCCGGCCCCCCTTGCCCCGTTCAGGGGTTTGCGACTCATGGTGTGCTCCTCCTGGGGCTAGAGCAGGTCGGGGCCGGCCCCCCTTGCCCCGTTCAGGGGTTTGCGACGGGGTCAGGATTAGTATGCCCGTCAGGACAGTTATGAGGGCCGGCCCCCCTTGCCCCGTTCAGGGGTTTGCGACGTGGATAGGTAGCAGCCCAAGAAGAACAGGGCCGCCCCGGGCCGGCCCCCCTTGCCCCGTTCAGGGGTTTGCGACGGGGCGCGCCACGAGGGGTCATATTCCTCCGGGGAGGTTTGGGCCGGCCCCCCTTGCCCCGTTCAGGGGTTTGCGACGACTCCCCGCCATAATATCATTGATCTTCATGGCTGGGCCGGCCCCCCTTGCCCCGTTCAGGGGTTTGCGACGTGGTCGACAGGTCCGGCCGGCCCGATTCGCCATGCGGGCCGGCCCCCCTTGCCCCGTTCAGGGGTTTGCGACATGGCGCTGGCACGCTGAGCAGGAGGACGGGGATGGGGGCCGGCCCCCCTTGCCCCGTTCAGGGGTTTGCGACGACTCGCCGTACCGAAGATAGTAAACCCGGGAATACGGGCCGGCCCCCCTTGCCCCGTTCAGGGGTTTGCGACTTATATTCCTCTCCGATTCTCTCCTGGGCGGCCGGGGCCGGCCCCCCTTGCCCCGTTCAGGGGTTTGCGACCCAATGCGCCTCTCGGCCGGTGGTGAGCCGGCGTTCTGGGCCGGCCCCCCTTGCCCCGTTCAGGGGTTTGCGACGTCGGAGTCGAAATACAGCCGCAGGGCTTCGGCTTCGGGCCGGCCCCCCTTGCCCCGTTCAGGGGTTTGCGACTGACCCGGTATAGGACTTGGTTGGCGCGATTGCGCAGGGCCGGCCCCCCTTGCCCCGTTCAGGGGTTTGCGACCTCACCCCTCCATCCGGGGCATGTCCGGTCCAGCTCTGGGCCGGCCCCCCTTGCCCCGTTCAGGGGTTTGCGACGTGGCCTCCGTGCGGAGGCATCCGTTGATATCCATGGGGGCCGGCCCCCCTTGCCCCGTTCAGGGGTTTGCGACTCGAGACAGCACCCGAGGAAAAACAGGGCCAATCCTGCGGGCCGGCCCCCCTTGCCCCGTTCAGGGGTTTGCGACCAAAACCTAGGGCTTCTGCGATAGCCCAGTCCTTCGGGGCCGGCCCCCCTTGCCCCGTTCAGGGGTTTGCGACCAGGTAATAGATCCGGCCATACTCCTCGTCGATTCTGGGCCGGCCCCCCTTGCCCCGTTCAGGGGTTTGCGACCAGGTAATAGATCCGGCCATACTCCTCGTCGATTCTGGGCCGGCCCCCCTTGCCCCGTTCAGGGGTTTGCGACTTCGCATTTCGGGATATACATGGCTCCTCCTCCTTGGGGCCGGCCCCCCTTGCCCCGTTCAGGGGTTTGCGACGGGCAGAACCTAAATGGATGGCCATGCTTTGCACACTGGGCCGGCCCCCCTTGCCCCGTTCAGGGTTTTGCGACTTGCCGGCGGGGCCGGCGGGTTGAATCAGTAGCCGGGGCCGGCCCCCCTTGCCCCGTTCAGGGGTTTGCGACAGGATCTCGCCGTTCTCGCGAGACCGG
>JBFMBH010000160.1 GCA_040755095.1 Thermodesulfobacteriota bacterium | reverse complement strand
CTTGTCCTGGCCCTGTTCCTGCTGATCCCCGTCCTGTCCTTGGCCCTGACCCTGGTTCTGGTCCTGGGACCCCTGGTCGTCCTGGTCGTGTCCCGGCTGTTGTCGTTCCTGTTCGTCGAGCAGGCGTTGCACCAGCTCCAGGTTGTGCTGGGCGTCCCCGTCGTCCGGGGCCAGCTGCAAGGATTGCCGATAGGCCTCGGCCGCCTCTGGCAGGCGGCCGGCCTTGGCCAGGCTGTTGCCCAGGTTGTACTTGCCCCGGGCATCCGGGGCGGCCTGGCCGGTTTCGGCGGCCGCCCGGTAGTCGCCGGCCTGGTGCTGGGCCACCGCCCGCCAGGCCGGATCCTGGAAGCGGGCCACCGCCTCTTTGGCCTGGCCTGCGGCCAACAGCCCTGCGGCCTGCTGGTCCGGCCGCAGCCACAGGTCCTGCCAGCCGAAGGCCGCGGCCGGCCGGGGCGCCGCCAGGAAGAGGAAGAGAGCCAGGCCCAGCCAGCCCCGCCGGCAGCCGGCCAGGGCCAGGAGGAGGATCGGCAGCACCAGCCAGACCCCTTCCTCCTGCCAACGCTCGACCCCTCCTTCCAGAGCCTCGCCGCCGGTGCGGCCCTGGCTGGGCGGGCCGGCCAGGAGGGCGAAGCTGTCCCGATCGTCGGCCAGAAGCGGGCTGTAGCGGCCGCCGCCAGCGGTGGCCAGTTGCGTCAGGGAGGCGCTGTCCAGCCTGGCCAGCCGGGGGGCGCCATCCGGACCGGTGACAAAGCCACGGCCGGACGGGGCCGGCACGGGCGCGCCGCTGGCCGTGCCGATTCCCAATACCGACAGTCGGATGCCCTGCTGTCGCAGCTCCCCGGCCCGCTCCAGGCAGCTGGCCAGGTCGTCCACCCCGTCGCTCACCAGGATGAGGTCGCCGTCCTTCACGCCAGCCTGCCGGAGCAGGGAGGCGGCCTTGGCCAGGGCTGGCCCGGCGAGGTCGCCGGCCACAGGCATGATCTCCACGGCCAGGGCCGGCAGCATGGCGGCGATGGTGGCGACGTCCTCGGTGAGGGGCACCACCACGTGGGGCTCGGCGGCGAAGACCACAAGACCGGTGCGGCCCTCCCGGTTGTTCCTGAGCAGGTCCTCGATCTCGTAGCGGGCCCGGGCCAGCCGGCTGGGGGTGATGTCGGTGGCGGCCATGGAGGGGGAGAGGTCCAGCACCAGCACCCGGCCGGAGCCGAGACGGAACACCTGCTGGGGCTGGCGCTGCCAGACCGGCCCGGCCAGGGCGGTGACGGCCAGGAGCCAGGCGCAGGCAATGAGCGCCAGGGGGAGGCGGCTGGCGCGGCGGCCGTGATCGACCAGGAGGTGGGGCAGAAGGCCCGGGTCGCAGATCCGCTCCAGGCCGGCGGCCCGCAGCCGCTGCCACCACAGACCAGCCAGGAGCAGGGCGGCCGGCACCAGGGCCCAGAGCCAGAACGGCCGCAGGAAATGGAAGTCAGGCGGCAGATGGGGCATGGGCTTCTCGTCGCGGCCGGCGGGGCCAAAGGGCCGCCGCCGCCCGCAGGGCAGACAGCGTCAGGGCGGCGGCCAGGGGCCAGACAAAGAGATCGGTCCTGGGCCGCACCACCAGGCTTTCGGTGGCAACCGGCTCCAGCTCGTCGATGCGGCGGTAGACCTCGGCCAGGCCTTCCTTGTCCTTGGCCCGGAAGAACCTGCCGCCGGTGGCGCTGGCCAGGTACTCCAGGGTCTCTTCGTCGAGATCGGCGGAGGGGTTCACCACCCGGCTGCCCAGAAAGCCCCGGACCACCACCCGGTCAGCACCGACGCCGATGGTGTAGATCCTGATGCCAGCCTGGGCGGCCAGGTCAGCAGCCTGCTTCGGCGGCACCAGGCCTGCGGTGTTGGCGCCATCGGTGAGGAGCACCAGGGCCGCCTTGCCTTGCGGCACCTCCTTGAGCCTTTTGACCGCCAGGCCGATGGCATCGCCGATGGCGGTCTCCTTGCCGGCGATGCCGATCTCGGTCTCGGCCAGGAGATTTGCCACCGTGGTGCGGTCCAGGGTCAGCGGCGCCTGCAGATAGGCCTGGCTCCCGAAGATGACGAGACCGATCCGGTCCCCCACCCGGCGCCGGATGAACTCGCCGGCCACCTCCTTGACCACCGCCAGCCGGTTGGCCTCGCTGCCGGAAAGATCGAGATCCGGGATCTCCATGGAGCCGGAGGCGTCCACGGCCAGCATCAGGCTGCGGCCGGTCTGGGGCAGCTCCACGGGCTCGCCCAGCCACTGGGGCCTGGCGGCGGCCATGACCAGGAGGAGCCAGACGAGGGCCGCCAGCACCCGGGTCCAGCGGCGGCGGCGCGCCGCCGTTGTTGGCCGATCGCCGAAGACCGCCAGCACGAAGGGCGCGAACAGGGCCGGCGGGCTGACCGCCGGCGCCGGCGGCAGCAGGCGCCAGGCCAGCCAGGGCAGGGGCAGGGCGACCAGGAGCCAGGGCCAGGCGAGCCGGATCATCCCTTCCTCCGGTTCTGCCGGAGCCAGCGCTCCACCAGGCGCACCAGGGCCGGCAGATCGACGGCGGTGCCGGGCTGGAACAGGCCCCGCCCCAGCACCTGGCCGCAGCCGCTGGTGAAGGCGCCGTTGCCGCCGTGCTCATCCAGAAAGCGCAGCCAGGCATCGCCGGTCAGGGCCGCTACCTCCTGGCCGGGGTAGCAGTGCAGGGCATAGCGCTTGAGAAGGGCGGCGAGCTGCCGCAGCTGCTCCCGGGTCTCGCGGGCACTGCCGGCCAGGGCCTGCAGCTCCGCCAGGGCGGCCCGCCGTACCTGCCCGCGGCGACGCCAATACCAGGCGAGTCCGAAAAGACCCAGCGCCAGCCCGGCCAGAAGCCACCAGCCCGGCGCGGGCGGCCACCACGAGACCGGGGGCGGCAGGTGCAACGGCCGCAGCTCGGCCAGGGGATCGGCGGCCGGCGGCATCAGGTCCTCCCCAGCCGCGCCAGGCCCTGCTGCAGGACCTGCCGGGGCTCCATGTCGGTGGCAATGTCCAGGACCGGAAAGCCGCTCTTCTGGCCCAGGGCATGGAGATCCTGCTGGCGCTGGCGGAAGGCCGCGGCCCACCGCTGCTGCACCTCATCCTGGCCGGTGTCCAGAAGAAGGCGGCGGCCGAGGTTGGCAAAGCCGAAGCGGCCGGCCGCCGGCGGCTGGGCCTCCAGAGGATCGTGGACAAAGCCGGCCACAAGATCGCTGTGCCGGGCCAGTCCGCCCAGGAGCCGCTCGCCGTCTGATTCCATCTCCCCGAAATCACTGAGCAGGAGGATGAGGCTGCCGGGTCGGGTCAGGGAACGGAGCTTGGCCAGACCCTCGTCCAGGCGGCCGGGCCGGCTCGCCCCGGGGGCGGTCGGCTGCAGCCGGACCAGGGCCTGGATGAGGGCCATGACGCCGTGGCGCCGGGCCCGGGCCGGCAGCACCGCGAAGGCCTCGGCGCCGATCACCACGCCGCCGACCCGGTCGCCGTGGTGGAGGGCGGCCCAGGCAGCCATGGCGGCCAGCCGGGCCACTTGCACCGATTTGAGCTGCCGCCGGGTGCCGAAGAACATGCCGGGGTTGAGGTCTGCAAGGACAAAGATCGGCCGCTCCCTCTCTTCCCGGTAAAGCCTGGTGTGGGGCTTGCCCCGGCGGGCGGTGATCCGCCAGTCGATGCTGCGCACCTCGTCGCCGGCCTGGTACTGGCGCACCTCGTCGAATTCCAGGCCCCGGCCCTTGTGGACCGACAGATGCCCGCCAGCGCGGACGGCCGCGGCCCTGCGGCCCGGGCCCAGGCGCAGGGAGCGCACCGCTCCGGCGAGCCGTACCAGCTCGCCCAGATCCACCGTCACCCCGGGGATGCTCACAGGGAGGGCACCTTACGGAGCAGCTCGGCCACGAAGCGGCTGGCGGTGACGCCGTCCGCCTCGGCCTCGTAGTCGAGAAGAATGCGGTGGCGGAGGGCATCCGGGGCGATGGCCTGCACATCCTCCGGGGTGACGAAGTCGCGGCCATCGAGCCAGGCCAGGGCCCGGGCGCCCCGCTCCATGGCCATGGCGCCCCGGGGGCTGGCCCCCCAGCGCAGCCAGTCCGCAAGCTCCGGGGAATACCGGCCCGGATCCCGGCTGGCCTCGACGATCTCGACGATGTACTCCTCGACGCTGGCCGCCAGGTGCAGGGACAGCACCTCCCGCCGGGCAGCGAACAGCGTCTCCTGGCCGAGACGGGGGCCGGCGAGCGGCGCGGCCTGGCCCTCCTGCAAGGCTTCCTGCCGGGTAATGGCCAGGATCCGCCGGCTGGCCTCCCTGTCCGGATAGCCCACCGCGACGTGCAGCAGAAAACGGTCCAGCTGGGCCTCGGGCAGGGGGTAGGTGCCTTCCTGCTCGATGGGGTTCTGGGTGGCCATGACCAGAAAGAGCCGGGGCAAAGGGTAGCTCCTGGCGCCAATGGTGACCTGGCGCTCCTCCATGGCCTCCAGAAGGGCCGACTGCACCTTGGCCGGCGCCCGGTTGATCTCGTCGGCCAGCACCAGGTTGTGGAAGACCGGGCCGGGCCGGAATTCGAACACCCCGGTCTCGGCCCGGTAGATATCGCCGCCCGTCAGGTCAGCGGGCAAGAGATCCGGGGTGAACTGGATGCGGTGGAAATCCGCCTCCATACCCGAGGCCAGGGACTTGATCGCCCGGGTCTTGGCCAGCCCGGGCGCGCCCTCCACCAGCACGTGGCCATTGGAAAGGAGCGCCACGAGCAGGCGTCCGACCAGATGCTCCTGGCCAATGACCAGCTGCGACACGTGCTGGTGGAGCTGGTGCACGGCGTCACGAAGCGGCATGGGGCCTCCTGCAAAAAGGGGGGAAGCGGCACCCGGGAATCGGGTGCCTTTCTGCTCATGAAAGGTGTTCCGAGAGCCGGCAAAGTTCCACCGTGCGAGCCCCTCATTTGAGTCCAGAGGCGGCAGGATGGCAAGCCCCTTTTGGCAGCCAGCCCGCGTCTGCCTGCCAGGAAGGAGAGTTTCCCCGCGGGCGGCTCGACAATGGACTGGCGCCTTGGTAGTGTGCGAGCCGGCGATAGGATGAAAGGCCATAGGTCGTATAGGTCCCATAGGACCTATGAAGCCGAGGCCGGAGTGGGCCGTGGGCGAGAGCGAGGGACGCCGGTGAAGGGACACAGGTCATACAGGTCCCATAGGACCCAAGAATCCACACAGGATGCATCACCGGCAACCGGGGGATTCATTCCCCCGCACGGCGGCTATGCGGACCTGCTCTCCTACCGCAAGGCCCAGATCGTCTACGACCTGACCGTGTGCTTCTGCGCGCGGTTTCTCGAGCCGCGCGACCGGACCGTTGACCAGATGGTCCAGGCGGCGCGCTCGGGCAAGCAGAACATCGTCGAGGGCAGCATGGCTTCCGGCACCTCCAAGGAGGCGGAGATCAAGCTGATGAACGTCGCCCGGGCCAGCTTGGAGGAGTTTCTGGAAGACTACCGCGACTTCCTGCGCACGCGCGGCCTGGCGCTATGGGAAAAGGAGAGCCGGGAGGCGCGCTTTGTGCGGCGGCTCGGGACGAAGATGGACGCTTCGTACGAGACTTACCGGCCCTATGCCGATACCCGGCCGGCGGAGGTGGTGGCCAATATCGCCATCTGCCTCATTCACCAGGCCAACTACTTGCTGGACCAGCAGATCCGGCAGCTTGAGCAGGTCTTCCTCGAAGAGGGCGGCCTGCGTGAGCGGATGACCCGGGCCAGGCTGGCGAAAAGGACACGCGGCCGCAGGCCAGGGTGATGGCGATGGCCTCCTGGGGCGGCACGAGCCAACGGTGCGCTGGCCGTGGGATGGGCATGGTCCGGCAGGCCTCCTTTGCGGGCTCACCACCCGAGCCCGGTGCAGGAGGAGGACACCGGGCTCGGGTGGCGGGCAGCTACTCGTAGCGCAGGGAGGGCACGACCTTGTTGATCAGCCAGAAGAGGACGAACGGGGTGGCCGCCACGGTCAGGGCACCCAGGAGGCCTTCCTTGTAGGTCTCCAGGGAATGGGGCAGCAAGGGCAGATGGTAGTGCATGTAGCCGGCGAAGGACAGGGAAAAGGCCTGGCCGCCGATGACCACGTTCCACCGCATCATGAAGACGCCGAAGAGGATGAGCACCAGGGCCAGCAAGGTGCGGCGGATGGTGAGCCGGCCCAGGAGCAGCAGGAAGAAGGGCACCAGATTGCCCAGGCCGTATTGCAGCACAAAGATGTTGAGGAAGTCCTTGCCGTACATCACCGAGCGCAGGATGTCCCAGGACTTCATGGCCGTGTAGCCCCGGAAGACCAGGTCCAGGATCTCCAGGGTGATGGCGGCCACGAGAAAGCCCAGGAGGTAGCGGGAGGCCTTGGTGATGACATCGATCTCCACGCCGCCGATGGCCTGGACGCTGGTGTCGCCGCGGCCCCGGGCCAGGGAGGTGGTCAGCTTCTTCCATTCCATGATGACGATGTAGGTCAGCATGCACAGGGCGATGCCGGACACCACCGCGCTCATGATGAAGATCACCGGCATGAGCGGGCTCATCCACAAGGCGTTGGCCTTCACCGAGCCGAAGATGAAGCCGGCATAGCCGTGG
This sequence comes from Thermodesulfobacteriota bacterium, assembly GCA_040755095.1. NCBI lineage: Bacteria > Pseudomonadati > Thermodesulfobacteriota > Thermodesulfobacteriota bacterium. Next base: position 2,962 of record JBFMBH010000160.1, on the reverse strand, counting down.
AGGAAGCAGGCCACCGGGATGCCGACGCCGGCCAGGATCTTCACCGCCTTGTGGTCCTTGGCCAGGGCGGCGTCGCTGGTGTCGTAGGCGCCCATGGCCAGGAGCCGGTAGCCCAGGAGTTTCAGCCCGCCGCCCTCCGGCCGCCCCTCCAGGACCCGCACCTGGTTGGCGAAGTACTCCCGGTAGACGAACCAGATCTCGCTCACCACGATGAGGCCGTAGGTCGAAAAGACGATGCCAAAGGCAGCGATGGCCGAGGTGAAGTGGGGGGTCATCATGACATTGATGCCCCGGAGCGGCTGCTGCAGGTGGAACATGAGCGGCATGAGGGCCACCGGCAGGAGGGCCAGGGAGAAGACCAGGGAAAAGCGGGCCATGTCCTTGAGGTCCTTCTGGCCAAAGACATGGTAGAGGGAAGACAGAACAAAGGCCCCGGCCACCAGACCGGTCATGTACGGGTACATGACGATCTGGATGCTCCAGTAGATGAACTCGTTGGGATAGACAAAGAGGTCCTTGGTCGTCCACTCGAGACCGTGCACCACCAGCTCAGAAGCGTCCATGCTCACCTCACCCGCTCGTCCAGGCCTATATAGTAGACCTGCGGCTTCGTGCCGTATTCGTCTTTGAGGACCGCCACCCGCTCGGTCATGATCGTCCGGGTCACCGGATCCGCCTCGTTCCTGAGATTGCCGATCCGGCGGGCGCCGAAGGGGCAGGCCGCCACACAGGCGGTCTCCAGGCCTTTCGTGATGCGGTGGTAGCAGAAGTTGCACTTCTCCGCCACCTTGTGCACCGGATGGAAGAAGCGGACGCCGTAAGGGCAGGCCATGATGCAGTAGCCGCAGCCGATGCACCAGGAGCGGTCCACCAGGACCACCCCGTCGTTGGTCTGGTAGGTGGCGCCCACCGGGCAGACCTGGACGCAGGCCGGGGTTTCGCACTGGTTGCAGAGCTTGGGCACGAAGAAGGCCTTGGTGATCGCCTCGTTGGGGATGCTCTCGCCCCGGATGCGGGGATCGGTGAAGCCGTCCCGGCCGGCGTTGGGGCTGTCGGCGCGGGTGACGCCGTCCCGGGTGACCACGTAGCGCTCCACCCAGGTGCGGCTCACCGGCACATCGTAGGGCACCTCGTTCTCCCGCTTGCAGGCCCGGACGCAGAAGCCGCAGCCGACGCACCGGGTGGTATCCACCAGAAAGACCCAGCGGGTCGCGGCATTGCCGATGCTGGCCCGGGCCTCGGCAGGCGACACGAAGCGCAGGGCAGACAGGGGCAGGGCTCCGGCCAGGGTGCCGGCCAGGGCCTTCTTCAGGAACTGTCGTCGAGAGCTGGCCATCACATCTTCTCCAGGCTGGGATCGTGGGGGTTGTGGCAGCTGACGCAGTCGTCGCCGGGGTTGTGGTCCTGGTCAACGATGCCCGGCAGGGCGCTGCGGGGGTTGTTGGGATAGCCGAGCTCGGCATGGCAGCGCAGGCAGAGCTGGCGGTCGCGCTCGATGGCCAGCTTCTCGGGCCGATCCGGGTGGTCCGCCGCCGGGCCGTGGCAGTTCTCGCACGGGATGATGGCGTGGGGACCGGCAGCGTTGGCTGCCGCGTTGTCGCTGTGGCAGTCGGCGCAGACACCGCCCCCCCGGTACTTCACCGGCACCGCCTGCCATTCGGCGATGTTGCCCTGGCGGTGGAAGCCGAAGGTGAAGCTTTTGCCGTGCACCCCGAAATCGTCCGGCACCAGGATGGTGCGGGCGATCAGGATCAGGCCCACCAGGGCGACGGCCAGCCACAACGGCCGCAAAACGTGGTTCTTCATAGGCAGCTCCTCGAGGATGGGATGGGCTTGTAAAACCTATCTGGCTAATATATATTGCCAGCCGCAAAACGGGAGACAATATACACCTCGAAACCAAAAGCGCAAGAACTGGATATGGTTACAGGCGATCCGGGTGGTCGGGCCAGCATGGCCAGCATGGCCGGCTGGCGGCCGGTTTCGGAGGACGGCATGGAGGAGCGGCTGGCAGCGGTGGAGGCCGAGGTGGCCGAGCTGCGGCGGCAGGTCGCGGCCCTGGTGGCCCGTCTGGGCGAAGGAACGGCGGACCCGGGGACAGCGGCGCCACGGCGGCAGGCGGCCAGCCCGGGCGACCCGGATGAAGGGCTCTGGGCCTGGATGGGCAAGGAGGCGCTCCTGCCCCGGGTGGCGGCGGTCTCCTTCATGCTGGTGGTGGCGCTCATCCTGCGCACCTTGACCGACAGCGGTCTTTTGCACAAGGGGGTCGGCTCAGGCCTGGGCATGGCCTACGTCCTGGTGCTGATCGCCGCCGGCTGGTGGCTCTACCGCAAAGGTGGCCGGCTGGCGCCGGTCTTTCCCACCTGCGGCGCCCTGCTCCTGTTCTCCATCGTCTTCGAGACCCACGGCCATTTCGCGGCGGTCTCCACCTTCTGGGCCTACACCATCCTTTTTGTGGCCGAGGCGGTGCTCATCGCCATGGCGTTGGCGTATCGGGCCGGCTTTCTGCTTTGCCTGGCGACCTTAGGTCCCGGTCTGGTGGGCATGGCCCTGGACTTCCCCCGGCCTCTCTTCCCCTATCTGGGGATGCTTCTGCTCCTGGTCAACCTGCCGGCCTATCTGCCGGCTGGCCGCGCGCTCTGCCCGTCCCTGCGCTGGTCGACCCTGGGGCTGTCCCTGCTCTTCTGGCTGTTCTGGACCTTCAAGGTCAGCGTTCCCGCCACCTGTGGCGAGCCGCCGCTGCCCTATCTCCATCTTTCCTGGTTTGTGCCCCTGCTGCTCGTCTTCTGGAGCCTGTACACGGCCCTGCTGGCCTGGACGGTGACCAGGGCCCAGGAGCCCCTCGGCTTCTTCGAAGGCCTGGTGCCCCTCATCACCAGCCTGGGCGCCGCCTTCGCTGGCCAGGTGGCGGTGGCCACCTGGTACGGTGGCGGCCCCGGGGCCGGGTTGGCGGCGCTGGCGG
>JBFMBH010000159.1 GCA_040755095.1 Thermodesulfobacteriota bacterium | reverse complement strand
CGGCATAGACCCGCCGGCCGGTGGCATCCACCGTGACCTCCTGCCCGTCTTCCAGCAGGCGGGTGGCGGCCGGCAGGCGGAACAGGGCCGGGATGCCCAGCTCCCGGGCTACCGTGGCCAGGTGGGCGGCCACTTGGCCGGTCTCGCTCACCACCGCCTTCGCCCGGGGCAGAAGGGTGGCCCATTCCGGCAACGGATGCTGCACCACCAGCACGGCGCCGGCCGGAAACTGAAGCAGATCGACATTGGAGCGCACGACCCGGACCGGGCCGCACGCGGCGCCGGCGCTGGCCGTGATGCCGCCGGCGGCCAGACAGTCCGGCCCAGGCGCCTCCGCCTCCTCCCTGGCCGGCGCCTCGTCCTCGCTCGGCGCGGTGAACAGGCCCAGGGGCCGGCTCTGCAGGAGGATGATCTGACCAGCGGTATCGATGGACCACTCGATGTCCTGGGGGCTGCCGAAGTGCTCCTCCAGGCGGATGGCCACCCTGGCCAGCTGCCGGATCTCGTCCGCAATGAGGGGCCCGGGCAGGGGCAGCCCATCCGGCGGCCGGCTGCTGGTGGCGTGCCCATGCTCCTGGCGCAGCACCGGATGGGGCGGCTGGCGGTCCACCCGGTAGACCTCGGCGTCCGCCACCCCGTCCACCACCTGCTTGGCCAGGCCGGTCACCGCGCTCACCACCAGCCAGGAGCTGCGGGGATCCCGGGGCGAGCGGGAGTAGGTGACGCCGCTGGCCCGCGCCTCCACCATGGCCAGGCAGCCGACGCACATGGTGACGTCCTGGTGCCGGAAGCCCCGCTGCAGCCGGTAGATGATGGCCTGGCTCCGGTACTTGCCGGCGACGATTTCCTTGTAGGTCTGGAGCAGGAACTCCGGCGCCACATGCAGCTGGGTGCGGTACTGGCCGGCAAAGGAGGCGAAGCCGGTGTCCTCGCCGATGGCGCTGGAGCGCAACGAGACCAGCACCTCGGGGCGGGTCTGGCTCTCCAGCTGGTGGTAGGCAGCGAGGATGGCGGCCTCCAGGTCTGGCGGCAGCGGCGCGGCGGCAATGAGCTTCTGGATGGCGGCCGAGGTCTGGTACAGGGCCTCCAGGTCGTCCACATCCAGGGTCTGCAGCCGGCGGTTGATCTCCTCCTGCAGCTGGTTGGCAGCCAGGAAGCGCTGGGCCGCGGCAGCGGTGATGGCAAAGCCCGGCGGCACCGGCAGCCCGACCCGGTTACCCACCTCGCCCAGGTTGGCCATCTTCTCCCCCACCTGGTCCGCATGCTCGCGGCCGATGGCGGTCATGGGCAGAACTGGCGGCCCGCTGGCCGCCGGGGGGGTGCGCTCGCAGATTGCCTCGATCCGGGCAGTGATGGCGCGGCAAACCGGCACCAGGGCCTGATACCGCTCACCGCCGCCCAGCTCCAGCAGGTGCTGGACCATCTTGAAGACATTGACGCTGACCGCCGTGCTGTGCCCCCGGACAAAGGTCATACCGAAGGGCCGGCCCCCGGCCATGGTCTCCTCCATCTCGGCCATGAGCTCCAGGGCGTTGTTGTTGGCGGTGAGCAGGGCGCGGAAGTTGGCGTACTGGCGGCGGAAGGCGGCCTGGAGCGTCTCCAGGGACTGGCCGGCTGCGCCAGGCTCCCGGATGCTGAGCCAGGTCTGCACCCGGGTGATCAGCTCCTGGACAAGGCCCATCCGGTTCTCCCTCGCGTCGGGTCAGTCGTATGGCGCAGGCCAGGCGCTGCCCGCCGGGGGGGCGGCCAGCTTCCCGGTGTCGCTGGTGGCGGGTTGGGCCTCACCCGAAGAGGTGTCCCACCACCAGCGCCAGGAGCCCCAGGCTCAGGTTGGCAAAAAGACCGGCCACCAGATCGTCCCCCACGATGCCGAGGCCGCCTTGCACCACCCGGTCCACCCAGCGGATCGGGAAGGGCTTGGTGATGTCGAACAGGCGAAACAGGACAAAGCCGGCCAGCCAGAACAACGGCTCGTTGGGCTGGCCGGCCAGGGTCACCAGCATGCCGGCGATCTCGTCGATCACCACCACAGAAGGATCCCGGCGGTCCAGGATCTTTTCCGCCGAGCCCGCCGCAGCCACCGCCACAGCGATCACCCCGGCCAGGAGCCAGGGAAGGACGCCGGCGGGCAGAAGGCTTGCCGCCAGAATAAACAGGCCCAGTCCGACCAGGGAGCCCCAGGTGCCCGGCATCCCGGGCAGGTAGCCGGCATAGCCGCCGGTGGCGATGGCCATGATGAGCCAGGTCATGCGCGAGAGAAATCCTCGGGCCGGCAGCGGCCCACCGCGGCATAGACCTCCCGGAGCGGCACCTGCCGGGCGTCCGCCAGCTGCCGGCAGGCCTCGTACTCCGGGGTGAGCACCACCCCGGCCGGGGTTTCGATCCTTTTGGCCGCCACCGGTCCCCAGGGGGTGGGCACAGTGCCCCGCTGGCGGGGCAGGGTCCAGCGGCCTTCCCGCCGGTGCCTCAGGCCAATGGCGGTGGTCTCGGCCAAAAGGATGCGGCCCAGGTCCCAGGCCTGGGCCGGCTCGGCGAGCACCCGCAAGAGAAAGCCCGGCCGTCCCTTCTTCATCACCAGCGGCGCCGCCGCCACGTCCAGGGCGCCGGCGGCCAAGAGCCGCTGGCACAGATGGGGAAAGCCCTCCGGCGACCAGTCGTCGAGGTGGGTCTCCAGGACCGTCACCTCCTGGGCCTCGGCCAGGGTTGGCCTTTCGCCCAGGATCAGGCGCAGGAGGTTGGGCCGGCCGTCCGGCCGCTCCCTGGTGCCAGCCCCGTAGCCGACCGCGGCCGGCACCAGGCTGGGCAGGGGCCCGGTGCCCTGGCCCAGGGCCCGGAGGATGGCCGCCCCGGTGGGGGTGACCAGCTCCATGGCCAGATCCACCCCCTCCACGGCCAGGCCCTGCAGGAGCTGCAGGGTGGCCGGGGCCGGCAACGGCAGCGGCCCATGGACGCTTTCCACCCAGCCCCGGCCCAGGGGCAGGGGCGAGGCCAGAAGCTCCGTCACCCCCAGCTCCTCCAGCGCCAGGCTGGCGGCTACCACATCCACCAGGGCGTCAACGCCTCCCAGCTCGTGGAAGTGGATCGCCTCCGGATCCTGGCCGTGCACCGCTGCCTCAGCCTGGGCCAGGGCGGCGAAGACGGCCAGGGCCCGCCGCTGCACCCCGGCCGGCAAGGAGGCGGCGGACAGGATCTCCCGGATCACCGGCCAGGAGCGCTCCGGCTGGGGGGCGGTCAGCTCCACCCGGAACCGCGTGGCCGCAATCCCCCCCACCTGCACCCGCTCGACCGCCATCTCATACCCCGACACCGGCAGGAGCGCCAGGACGCTGCGCAGCCGGGCCTCGGTCAGGCCCAGGTCCAGGGCCGCGGCCACGAACATGTCGCCGCTTACGCCCGAGAAGCAGTCGCAGTAGAGGGTGCTCATGGGCGCTTCAGGCCGTTGCCGAGGTGGCCGTTGTTCATGCGGGCCAGCCAGAGCACCAGCTGGTGGCGGAAGAGGTAGGAGGGCAGGCTGACCAGCACGGTCAGGGCCAGCAGACCGGCCACGGCCTGCCAGTTGCCCTCATAGACCCGGGCGCCCTGCAGGCAGAGCATCATGGTGCCGGGCATGCGGGCCACCCCGGTGATGAACAAGAAGACCCGGCTCGGCATGGTGGTGAGGCCCAGGACATAGGACAGAAAGTCCTTGGGCAGCCCGGGGATGAGAAAGAGGATGAAGGGGATGACGAAATCCCCTTTGCGGATCAGCTTGTTGAACCGGCGGTAGTGGTCGGATCTCTCGAACCAGGGCAGGAGCAGGTGGCCGAAGAAGTGGCCGACGGCAAAGGCGATCATGGAGCCGGCGGTGAGCCCCAGGGTGGAGTAGAAGAAGGACGGCCAGACCCCGAAGAGGTAGCCGCCGAGGATGCCGGTGGCCTCGCCCGGGAAGGGGGCGGCCAGCACCTGGAAGGCCTGCAGGCCCATGAAGACCAGGGGCGCCAGAAAGCCGAAGCCCAGGAACTTCTCCCGCAGGGCCTCGGGATCCAGCCTGTTGCGCAGATGCCCCGCAGAATCGAAGAGGGCGTCGTGGCCGAGGAGGAGGAAGGCGAGGATGGCGCTGCCGGTGAGGCCGAGCAGGAGCAGCCAGCCCACCGTGCCCCCCTTGGGCCGCCTCATGAGGGCAGGCGGCTGCCGGCGGCCAGCGGGTGGCCGCACAGGAAGACGTCCACCGGCTGGCGGGTCCCCCCCTCCAGCTGCACCTCGGCCACCAGGAGGGCGCCGTCGCCAGTGGCCACCAGAAGGCCATCGGCCGCGGCTCGCAGCAGGGTGCCCGGGGGGGCGCTGCTCGTGGCCGGCAGTGCCCGGGGGCAAAACAGGCGCAGCCGGCGGCCGGCCAGAAGGGTGTGGCAGCCGGGCCAGGGGTCGAGCCCGCGGATGAGGTTGGCCAGCTCACCAGCCGGCCTGGTCCAGTCGATGGCGGCCATCTCCTTGGCCAGCGGCGGGGCCAGGGTGGCCAGGCGATCATCCTGGCGCACGGCTTTGAGCTCCCCGCGGCGCAGGAGATCGAGGCTCTTGATCAGGGCCTGGGCGCCCAGGGTCGCCATCCGCTCCGCCAGCTGGCCGGCGGTCTCGCCGGGGCCGATGGCCAGTCGCTCGATATGGAGGATGTCGCCGGTGTCCAGGCCCTCGTCCATCTGCATGATGGTGACGCCGGTCTCGGTCTCGCCGCGGATGATGGCCCACTGCACCGGCGCCGCCCCCCGGTAGCGGGGCAGGATCGAGCCATGGACGTTGATGGTGCCCAAAGGCGGCAGCCGGATGAGCTCGCCGGGCAGGATGCGACCATAGGCCGCCACCACCGCCAGGTCCGGCACCAAGGCCCGGATCGCCTCCCGGAACGCCTCGTCCCGGATGCGGGTGGGCTGCAGAACCGGGATGCCGTGCTGCTCGGCCAGAAGCTTGGTGGGGGGAGACGCCAGGTGCTTGCCGCGGCCCTTGGGCTTGTCCGGCCGGGTGACCAGGGCCACCACCTCCTCGCCGCTGGTGAGAAGCGCCGCCAGGGAGGGCACCGCAAAGCTCGGCGTGCCGTAGAACAGGATGCGGTAGGGGCGAAAGCCCTCGGCCGGACTCACGGCTCCTGCTCCCGGAGCATCTTGGCCAGCCGTTTCTTGAACAGGGAGCGTTTGAGGGCGCTCAGGCGGTCGATGAAGAGCCGGCCGTCCAGGTGGTCCAGCTCGTGCTGGATCACCCGAGCCAGGAGGTCGGTGGCCTCGAATTCCCGGGTCTTGCCCTCGGGATCCTGGGCCCGGACCAGGATGCTGGTCATGCGCTTCACCCCCGCGGTGTAGCCCTTGATGCTCAGGCAGCCCTCGTCATCGACCTCGCTGCCACTGCCGCTGACGATCACCGGGTTCACCAGGATGAGGGGGCTCCGGGTCTCGGTGGACGAGGAGAGGTCCACCACCGCCAGTCGGCAGCCGAGGCCGACCTGGTTGGCAGCCAGGCCAATACCCGGCGCCGCGTGCATGGTGGCGATCATGTTCGCCACCAGGTCCCGCAACTGGCTGTCGAAGCTGCCGATCGCCTCGGCAGGCTGGCGGAGGATGGGATCGGGATAGGCGCGGATGGGGAGAATGGGCATGGCTCGACGGGACACAGAGGATTCCGCACAAAGCGGGCTGGATCATACCATACTTTCCGGATCCACGTCCACGTGCATCTGGACCGCTGTCCCTAGGCCGGCAAGGCGTTCCAGCTCGAGTGCCGTGACGAGCCGGTGCAGGTCATCGATCTGGCGGCCCTTGAGCAGGATCTGCCAGCGGAAGCGATCCTTGAGCCGGACCAGTGGCGCCGGCGCCGGCCCCAGAACGGTGAGGCCGGCCAGCCCCCGGGCCAGGCGTCGGGCCCGTTTCGCCAGCTCGGTGGTCGTCTCCTGCACCTGGGCTTCATCCTCCCCCTCCAGGCGCAGGGAAACCAGGCGGCAGAAAGGCGGATAGCCCACCTGGCGCCGGAGGGCCAGCTCTTGCCGGAAGAAGGCCCGGTAGTCGTGCTCCAGGGCGGCCCGGATGCTGTAGTGGCCGGGCTGGTGGGTCTGGACGATCACCTGACCGGGCTTGTCGGCCCGGCCGGCCCGGCCCATGACCTGGGAGAGGAGCTGAAAGGTGCGCTCCGCAGCCCGGAAGTCGGGAAAGCCCAAGCCCGCGTCCGCCCAGACGATGCCCACCAGGGTGACATGGGGGAAGTGGTGCCCCTTGGCGATCATCTGGGTGCCCACCAGGATATCGATCTCCCGGTCGTGCACCGCCCGCAACAGGGCCAGGAGCTGGCGGCGGCTGGCAGCGGTGTCCCGGTCCAGGCGGCCCAGGCGGGCCCGGGGCAGAAGGCGGCCGATCTCCTCCTCCAGGCGCTCGGTGCCGAAGCCCACCGGTACCAGGTTGGCGCCCTGGCAGCTGGCGCACAGCGCGGCGTGGGCGGTGACAAACCCGCACCAGTGGCAGGCCAGCTGTCCCCGCTTCTTGTGCAGGGTGAGGCTGATCTGGCAGTGGGGGCAGCCCACCGGCGTGCCGCAGTCGGTGCACAGGACCAGGCCCGCGTAGCCGCGGCGGTTGAGGAAGAGCAGGGTCTGGTTGCCGGCGGCCAGGTTGTCCCGCATGGCCTGCACCAGGTCGGGCGCAAACAACGGGGGCCGGCCGGAGACGGTGGGCACCGCCTTGAGATCCACCAGCCGGACGGTTGGCAGGGGCCGGTCCTGCACCCGCCGCTCCATGGTGAGCAGCCGGTATTTGTCGGCCAGGGCATGCTGGAAGCTGGTGACCGACGGCGTGGCCGAGCCCAGGAGCACCACGGCCCCGGCCAGCTGCGCCCGCAGCACCGCCAGGTCCCGGGCCTGGTAGCGGAGGCCGTCCTCCTGCTTGTAGGCCCCGTCGTGCTCCTCGTCCACGATGATGAGACCGGGATCGGCCAGGGGGGCGAAGAGGGCGCTGCGGGCGCCGATGGCCACCGTCGCCTGGCCCCGGAGCAGCCGGCGCCACTGGTCGTAGCGCTCGCCGCTCCCCAGGCCGCTGTGCAACAGGGCGACCCGGTTGCCGAACCGGGACAGGAACTGGCCCTCCAGCTGCGCCGCCAGGGCGATCTCCGGCACCAGCACCAGGACGCTGCGGCCCTCCTGGAGGGTGGCGGCGGCGGCGCGCAGGTAGACCTCGGTCTTGCCGGCGCCGGTCACCCCGTGGAGCAGAAAGGGGGCGAAGCGCCGGGTGGCCACGGCGGGCAGCAGGGCGGCCAGGGCCGCCTCCTGCTCGGGGGAAAGGGTCTGGGGCCGGGCCGGGACCGGCAGCGCGTCGCCGAACGGGTCCCGGTAGGCCTCCCGCTCCTCCACCGCCAGGATCCCTTCTTCCACCAGCGCCTTCAGGGTGCGGCCCGCCCGGGGCAGACCGGCGACAAGGGCGCGCCGGGCCACCGCCTGTCCGGGGTCAAGGCCGGCCAGCTCGGCGAAGAGGGCCAGCAGCCGGGCGGCTGCCGGGCCGGCACCGGCCGGAAAGCCCGCCTCCGGCCGCGCCAGCCGGAGCCACGGCTCGGTGCGCACCCGCACCCCGTCTCCGGCCAGCGCCTCCCTAAGCGTAACCAGGCCGGCGGCCTCGAGTCGGGTCAGGAGGCGGCGCTCGTTGCCGGCGCGCAGCCGGGCCGTGGCGGCCATGGACAGCTCGCCCTTGGCCAGAAGCGGGGCCAGCCAGGGCCGCTCGCCGCCAACTGCCGCCGCCAGCTCTGCCGGCGCGGCCCGGCCGGCCGCGGTCAGGCGCAGCTGCCAGCCGCTCCGGGGGGCCAGACCAGCGGGCAGGGCGGTGCGGATCACCTCGCCGATGGGATGGTGGTAATAGCGGGCCAGCCAGCGGAAGAAGGGCACCAGGCTGGCCGGAAAGAGGGGCTCGGAATCGAGGATCGTGGTCACCCGCCGCAGGCGGTGCTCGGCGGTCAGCTCGGCCGGGGCGAGCAGATAGCCGGTCACCTGCCGCCGGCCCAGGGGCACCAAAAGCCGCAGGCCCGGCTGGAGGGCCGGGCCTGCATCGTCAGGGGGCAGGTAGGTGAGGGTCTGCGCCAGCGGGGCCGCCACCGCCACTTCGAGACCCGTCATAGGCCGGCCGCCACCTCCTTGATATGGGACCGGAAGGCGTCTTTGAGATCCGGATGGCGCAGGGCGAAGGCGACGATGGCCTTGAGAAAGCCCAGCTTGTCCCCAGCGTCGTAACGGTCGCCTTCGAACTCGTAGGCGTACATGGTCCGCTTCCTGGTCAGGGCCAGGAGGGCGTCGGTGAGCTGGATCTCGCCCCCGTGGCCGGGCTTGATCCGGCTCAGCTCCTCGAAGATCTCGGGCCTCAGGATGTAGCGGCCGATGATGGCCAGGTTGGAGTCGGTGGTGCCGGGGGAGGGCTTCTCCATCAGCCGGTCCACCACCACCACCCGTTTGTGATCCGGAGTGGACTGCCCCTCGACGATGCCGTACTGGTGGGTCTGATCCTGGGGCACCCGCAGGACAGCGACGATGGATTCCTGGACATCGGCAAAGAGGTTGAGCATCTGCTGGCAACAGGGGGTCTCGCTCACCACCAGGTCGTCGCCCAGGAGCACGGCGAAGGGCTCGTTGCCCACCACCTCCCGGGTCACCCAGATGGCGTGGCCCAGGCCCAGGGGCTTCTTCTGCCGCACCGAGACGATGTCGATGAGGTTCGAGATGTGGCGGACCTGCTCCAGGAGAACGGTCTTGCCCTTCTGGGCGAGATGGGTCTCCAGTTGATAGTTGAAGTCGAAGTGGTTCTCGATGGCCGACTTGCCCTCGCTGGTCACCAGGATGATCTGCTCGATGCCGGAGGCGACCACCTCCTCGACGATGTACTGGATGGTCGGCCGGTCGACCACGGTCAGCATCTCCTTGGGGATGGCCTTGGTGGCGGGCAGGAAGCGGGTGCCCAGCCCGGCGACCGGGATGACGGCCTTGCGGATGCGCATGGGGATCTCCTCCACATTGGGGAACGGACCGGGTGGCAGGCAGGATGGTTTGCCCGCCGGCTGGAAGGTGCAGTATTGTAAACGATCCCGCTCGGGGCTGCCAACCGCCATCCCGGAGGCGGCCACGCTCCGGACCTCCCTGGCCACCGTCCTCGCACGATGGCGAGCCGTTCTTATTGTATTGAGTGGGCAAGGTCCCGGAAGGCGGAGGCAGTGTATTGCCGGGAGGTGAGCACCATGAAGAAGGCGATGTCGGCCGTGGCAACCATGGTGATCGTGGCGCTGCTCAGTGGGTGCGCCGGGCTTACAGCGCAGCAGCAGAGGATCCTGACCGGTGGCGCTGCGGGTGCGGCCACGGGGGCAGTGATCAGCGGCGTGACCGGCAGCTCGCTCAGCAAGGGCGCGGTGGTTGGTGGCGCGCTCGGGGCAGTGGGCGGTGCTGTGGTGCATGAGCTGAAGTAGAGGATGTCCCCGATCTCATGACCCGTCTCGAGCGCCAGATCCTCTCCCGCATCCGGGAGCACCACCTGCTGAGCCCTGGGGACGGGGTGGTGGTGGCGGTGTCCGGTGGTGCCGATTCCATGGCGCTCCTGGCGCTGTTGCAGGCCCTGGCGCCCGAGCTGGCCTTGAGCCGCCTGGTGGTCGCCCATCTGGACCACGGTCTCCGGGGAGAGGAGGCGTCCGCCGATGCCACCCTGGTGGAGAGTGTG
>JBFMBH010000158.1 GCA_040755095.1 Thermodesulfobacteriota bacterium | reverse complement strand
GGGTCGTAGGCGCCGGCCGCCACATGGGGTCGCTTGCCCCGCTTGTAGTCCACCGGGGTGGCCTGACTCCCCTCCCCCTCCACGAGATCGATCTTGGCGGTGATCCCCAGCCGGTCGGAGGAGAGCCACACCGACCGGGCGTGGATGGTCTCGCCCTCCTCCGGTGTCTCGGGCAGGGTGCCGGATTTCTTATCCACCCGGCGGTGCCTGACCCGGCCCTCCACGGTGTCGGCGCTGTCGGCGAACTCTCCCTCAGCCCACATGAGATAGCCGAGCCGCGGGCAATAGACATACTCGTTCAGCATCCGGGCCGGAATGGCGGGCAGGGGGGCCGGAATCTCGGCAGAAAGCGGTGGCGTGCTCAGCGAGGTGGTCATATGTGCCTCATCGGTCTCTTCACCTTCGGGTTACCCGGCTTGACACCGGACCAGCGCACCTGTACGGTATCTTGTACAGACAATCCTCGGAGGTCCCTATGCATACCATCAGCTACACGGCTGCACGCGCCAATCTGGCCAAGACCATGAAACATGTCTGCGAGGACCACGAACCGGTCATCATCTCCCGGCAGCAGGAAGAGCCGGTGGTGATGCTGTCCCTTGCCGATTTCAACTCTCTGGAGGAAACCGCCTACCTGCTGCGCAGCCCGGAAAACGCCCGCCGGCTCCTGGAATCCATCGCCGAGGTGGCCAAAGGCGGTGGTGCCGAGCAGGTGCTTGCCGAATGAGGCTTATCTTCTCCACCCACGCCTGGGAGGATTACCTGTACTGGCAGCAGACCGACCCCCGGATGCTCCGGCGGATCAACGTCCTCATCAAGGAGGCCATGCGCGATCCCTTCACCGGCGTCGGCAAGCCGGAGCCACTCCGGCACGGCCTGGCCGGGTACTGGTCCCGCCGCATCAACGACGAGCACCGCCTCGTCTACCGCCCCACCGCCGAAGGGCTCGTGATCGTCCAGTTGCGCTACCACTATTGACTTGAGTGATACACCTACGCCATGTTTCCTTCCTCCTGCGGACTCTCGGCAGGACGGTTAGAAAAGCGGGAGACGCGGAGCCAGGAAGGCTTTCGGTCTCAGGGGCTGTGCTTGCTCACCCCAGAAAAGGGGTTGGTGGTGCTCTTCTGACTCTACGGCTTTGGAGGGTGGCCAGATCATTGCTCACCGCCTTGCGCAGGTCCAGGGCCTCGGCGATGGTCATCTGCTCTCCAGTCACGGTGATGGTGAGAGGGTGGGGACAATTTGTCCCTGCCCTGTGGTCAATCCTTTGTTCTTGCAGTCTTTTTCCCTTCAGCCTCAGGAAGACGGTGAGTCGCTAAAAGCCCTCCCTGCCGATAGCTGCCCGAACGGCTGTGAACCGCCCCAGACCGAAATGGCTGGCGTAACCCAGGCAGATCGGACCGGTCACGGGCACGTCAAAACACAGGCGGACGGCGAAGCCCCAATCCACGGGCGGCGCGGGGCCACCGCGCCGGACCCGCGAAAAATGGCGGAACCTCAGCCACGCCGGATCCTCGCGGGGGTCCAGCACCATGATGAGGGCGGGCTTCGGTCTTCCTCGCGAGACCAGCTCGGCTTCGATCTGGCCTTCCAGGGTATGCTTCCCATGGCGTTTCATGTGCCGGGGCGGCACGAAGGGGGTGACGCTCCACCATTCCCGAGCCCCACCAGGCGGTCCCAACGCCAGGCGCAGACCGTCACCGTAGGCTCCAGGAAGCGCCCCCAAGGAGGACAGATCCCCGCGACCGGCCACCGCGAGTCGCAAAGGACCGACGCCACCCCTGGTGAAGGTCTGGCGCACCGCCCGAATAGCGGTCTGGGCCGCTCCATCGAGACCCATGGGGGCCCAGATCAGGAAATGCTCCAGGTGGCCATCACCATCGAGATCGAGCGGCAGGATATGGGCATGGCGGTGTGCGTCGGTGAGACGCTGCCGATGGGCATCCCGCCCCGTAAGGACAGAGCTGGGATGCCCATTTACCTGATCGGCAACCTTGACCAGGGCCCGATGCAACAGCTCCGCCTGGGGCAGGGTGCGGATCACCGGCGGCAAGGCATGGTCGTTGCGACTGCCAGTGGCCATGGCCAGAAGCATGCACTCCACCGCTTCCTCGGTCTGCGTGCGCCTCGTCTGTCGCGGCGCGCCGGCCTCGACGGCATCTGCCGGCCGCCAGTAGAGGACCCGCCGGCTGCCGGGAGGCTGACTCCAGCCCAGGTCATGGAGCCAGTTGGTGGTGATCTGGAGACAAGCCACGATGTCTTCGGGGTACATGGCCTCCAGCTTGCCGCGATCCTCCAGAATCTTTCTGTCAGCCTTGGTCAGCTTCTTCTTGGCGGGATCCAGGGTGGGTAGCCCCTCCAGGGCGTGGGCCGCCGCTGTCCGGCGCCACTCGGCGTAGTCGTCGGACGGCTGGGGTGCCAGAAGGGACACCTGTTCCCAGCCGGGACCCGGCATGGCCCGCCCATCGGCAGGGAAGCTGTTGCCGGCAGACATCGCGGACGCCGGCTCTTCGCTCAGGCGTGCCACCACCCAGCTCTCCGAACGGCCCAGATAGCCGAGCCGCCTGGCCAGTTGCCCCAAAAGATCGGCCTCGGCCGGCGGCAGGTCCACGTCCCAGGTTATGGCCAGCTCGCCTTCGTCAATCTGAGCCCAGGTGTCGAAGACCAGGGTCTTTTCCTCTTGACCCTTCTCGTTGAGACGGGCCAGCGGCATGTAATGCCGACTGTGGGCCCCGCTGGCGGGTGGCAGCCGGAAGGTCGGCAGCACGCTAGCCAGCCGTTCAATGAGCGACCGGGCCTCGGGTGGAAGGCCGCTGCCATCCCAGAGCCCCGAGGAGTACCCGACTGCCAGGAGAGCCCGCAAGAGCCGCCACGGCGAAGGTGGCCATTCGACCAACCCCTCGTTGACATGGTGCCCCCAGGGTGTGGCGTGGTAGCGACGCCCAGGAAAACGCAGGATGAGGGTGGGCATGGCTAGGCTCCAGGGTGGTCGCTGTCCTCGTCGTCTGCCGCCTCGGCGTCCTCCTCCGTGTCGGCGCCTTCCTGTTTCTTGGCCTTCTTGAGCACGTCGTTGAAGGTCACCTCGGTCACGCTTTCCATCCTGGCGGCACAGGCGTCTATGGCGCTCCGCAGCTCATCGGTCAGGGCCAGCAGCGACGGCAGCACGAACCCGACCGGAACCTTCGCCACGATGGTGCTCGATGTCACCTCCAGGTCGCAGGCAGTACGCAGCCGCAGACTGCCCTCCACCAGTGCCCGCAGCTTGTACAAAGCGAGTAGGACAAGAAGCCGCTCCACTGGCCGATCCACCGCTGTCTCGATAATCCTCTCGCCATCTGCCCCGTCACGAATCATCGTATCGAGTCCGTAGCCGCGGATCTGGATCAGATCCAGGTTGACGTACAGGGTGATTCGCTGGGCTGTGAATTCATCGCGGGCAAAGGGCACATTCCCGAAACCGGCCTTGGTGTCCCCGGACGGATTGACGTGATCGTTCTTGACCCCGCCTGACGGGGCTGTGTCCACGCCATCCGCCTCGATGAAGGCAGACAATGCCCGGGCCACCCGCAGCCGGCCGCCGGCCAGCTCCTTCTTGGCCAGGAAAACCCCATGCAGGAGGGAGCCGATGTCATACCTCAGGAGCACCACGGCCAGTTGGCGGCGATCGACCGGGCCTTCTTCCAGACCGCCCAGCTTGGACTTCAAGGTGTCGAAGAAGGTCTTGTCGGAGCCTCCCAGGAGATACGGGCTGTTGAGTCGGTGCGCCTCCAGCACCGTGTCGGTCAGGAACCGGCCATTGCGCAGAACGCGGACGTGCGAAAGGCCGGCGAGCTCTGCCTTGAGGTCCTGCCTTGCCTCGTCCCAGCAGGTGAGCTCCAGCCGGTTGGCCATGCTCTGGGCGCTCTCCACAAGAAGGCAGCGGCCGGCCGGGGTCTGGAACGTGGCAGCCCCCAGACCGGGGAAGCCGGTCGGCTGAAAGCGTTGCCCCTGCAAGGGCTTGAGGGGAATCTCGAAGAGCAGACGAGGAACGGAGTCCAGCGGGCTGAGATCAACGGTCATGGGATGTCTCCTTGTTCGGTGGAAGGATCGAGGCGGCGGACGAAGGCGGTTGCAGTCCTGCGGTGGATGGGAAAGGCCAGGGCCGCCGCCCAGAGGCGGGCGGTCTCCGCTGGCACCGAGGAAAACCGAAGGGCGGTGGTGATCCCAGCGGCACGCAGACGACGCAGCGCCAGCTCCACGGCTGTCGAGGCATCGCCGCCGGCCAAGCGCCGGAAGATGGCGGGATCGACACCGATCTGGCGGCCGTCGGGCAGAGGCCAGGGCAGCATGGCCAGGCGCAGGGCCAGCCAGGCATCGTCCGGGAGTTGGCCGTCCTTCGCCGATGAAGAGGGCGGGCTCGGCGTTGCCGCCCACCTCCTGCCGTCAACCGCCATCAGCGCCCGCGCCAAGGCCATGGTACGGTCGAGATCGAGACGGTTGGCTACGAGCAGACCCAGATCCACCGGACTGGCCTCAGCTTTCTTGGCCGCCACCAAGGGTAAACGCCGCTCACCCCGCTGACTGGCATCAACCAGGCGGCGCTCCACCAGGGCGATGGCATCATCCAGGCCGGCTCGGCCGTGCATGACCACCTTTGAGTCCACCTGCAACCGGAGCTGGCCAGCGGTCCCGCTGACAGCGAAACGGCCCTGCTTCACCGGCAGCCAGTGGCTCCGTACCGCTTTGACAGGACCGTACTCCGACCGAAAAGCAGCCGCTTGCAGGGCACAGGCGATGGCCAGCCGAAGCTCCGGCGAGCCGTCATCGGCGGCAACCACCCACTCTGGACGCAGAGCCGGGACCGGCCCCGCCCCGTAGCCGCTGCCGGTGACCATCACACCCTCGACCGCCGCCAGGGCCAGGAGCACCGCCTGCCAGCGTGCCGGCTCATCCGGATGCTGGGTGGTGGCGAACAGGGCGTCGGCGAGCCGCCGCTCCACTTGCTGCATCCGGGCTGGTGCCTCCTTGGCCCGGGCCTGCCGTCGCAGCCGTGGCAACCAGGCATCCAAATCATCCAGGCAGATCAGCCGCGGCGAGACCCGGTCCGGCACACGAAAGCGGCCCAGGGGGACGGCGAGGTTGCTCTGACCGTTACGTTCGATGTAGCCATAGCGCTGGAAGGCTGTAATGCCGCGGGCAATGCCGAGGCGGGCCACAGCCCTGGCCATGTCAAGGGGTTCATTCACGGGTTTGCGCCCCGTCTGGGCGCGGCCCTCGGCAAGCAGGCGCCGCAATTCACCCAGGGTCACCGGTTGGGTCCAAAGGGGCATCCACTGCTCCCCGCGGGCCGCTTCATCGGCCCCGGCAGCGCTGGCATAACCGGCACCCTGAGCCCCCACCACGAATGGGGCTGCGGCCCGGGACTGCCCGGCGGCACCCAATCGCCGCGTGGCATGGGCAGTGAACAGCAGGGTGCCTTCCAGCATCAGAAGAAAATCCATGGGATTGAGCAGGCTTTTCGCATCGGGCCCATTGCTGCTATTCGCTCCCCCGGCCATGCCGGGCAGATATTGCCCCACCGCCTTATCCGCCTGACATCCGGCCGCAGCCGTCCCCCACAGGGCTGCTCGGAGCCACGGCCCGGCGGCTACTCGCGGCTTGCCATCGTCGGCTGCCAGATCGAACATCTCGCCGAGACGCTGAAAGAAGTTGTTGGTGAAATCCAAACGGCCGTCATTGCCGCCTGTACCCAACAGGGCAGGAAATTGCGGCGTTCCGTCATCTCCCAGCACCATGGCGGCGTCCATCCATTCCCGGTGCGGACCGCGCCAGGCAAGCCGGAGGCGGGGAATGAGCTCGGCCTTCAGGGTCTTGAAATGCTTTTCAGCCGCGGCCAGTCGCCTCTTGTACTCCGGTGCCTCTTTGAGCACCTTTTTCTGCCCCGCGGTCAGCCCCCTGACCTTGGTCTCCGCCTTGATGGCACGTACCGCCTGGTCGGCCTTGGCTATCTGGTCCATGGGCTCCCGACTGTCCCTGATCCCGGCCCGTAGTCTTCCGAGTCGGGGGGCTGCCGACCCCTCCACCGGGGCGAGAACAGGATCGTTGGCGTAGAATCCCGAGCCCTTGTTCCAAGGCGAAACGAGGGGCGTAGGCTCGTAGCGCTCCAGCACAAACGCCTCCAGCTCCTCACGGCTCAGGCTGCTCATGAGCCGGAACCTTTCCCCCTCCCACCACCCCCGGGCCGCCGGGTCGGCCTGCTCGGCTACCAGACGCAGGATGCCCAGGGCCTTCAGGTAGTGGGCCAGCGGCACCGGGGCGCAGCCGTCCAGATCATGGATAGGCATCAACACACCTCCTTCAG
Organism: Thermodesulfobacteriota bacterium; assembly: GCA_040755095.1. Lineage (NCBI taxonomy): Bacteria > Pseudomonadati > Thermodesulfobacteriota > Thermodesulfobacteriota bacterium. The sequence goes on along the minus strand of JBFMBH010000158.1, from coordinate 3,385 downwards.
AACCCGAAAAACAGCCTGGCTGGTCATGGCTCCCCTCCCTTGGCCAGCCGTTCCCGCCACACCGCCATCAGGGGCTCCCAGTTGCAGGCATCGGCGGCGCGCAAGGCAGACAGATACGTGGCCGTGGCCTCCGCCGACGGCAAGAGGTCAAGCGTGGGGAGGTCCAGACGGTGCAACAACAGCCGGAGGAAGACTCGGGTGGTGCGACCGTTGAAGTCAGCGAAGGGATGGATGGAGAGGAGGCGGCCCTCGGCAAAGGCGAGGGTTTCGAGGAGCCGTTCGTTTACGGCCGGGCCGGCGGCAGCCAACCGGGCTTCGAGATCCCGGCCATACTCCCGCATGAGCACGGGCACGTGGAAGAACTCGGGCGGCTGGTGCTGGCCCACGCGGACGTCGTGACGCCGCCAGCCGGTGAGCTGCGGGGTCAAATCACCGCAGAGCAGCGTATGGAGGTCTGCAACAAGGTGGTCGTCCAGCGCGACATCATCGAATTCGCCGGCCTCGATCCATTCCTCCAGGATCTGGGCATTCCGGGCGAGGTGGGGGGCCAGTTCCGAACAAGTCAGGATCCCGAGGCGGGTTTCGATGTGACGGGTGGCATCGGCAGGCGCGCGTGCTCCGCTTCCAGCATCTCCAGATCCACCGGTTCCCCCTCGAAGGCCATGCTCTGCGCCACGTTCCTGGGGATCCGCTGCCAGCGGCGGCGTCTCTTTTCCTCCGCCGGCAGGCTGCGCCAGCGCAGAACCGCCTCCTTCCAGTCCAGGTCGCTCATGGTCATCCTCCAGAAGCGGGTCAGGGGTCTGGTCATCCCTTGAAGCGCGTTGATCAGCGGCCCGCAGCACCGCCTCGAGACAGGCCAGGGCAAACGGACCGTGCTCGGCAAGAAGCCCGAGCACCCTCTCGGTCCAGCCCCGGCCGGTGCTGGGGTTGAGGCCGGCCGCCGCCGGTGCCAGATCCAGCCGGCAGGCGGGCAAAGTCCAAGGGAGGCCAGCGGCGTCGGACAAGAGCAACGCCGGCAGTACCTCGCCGTCGTGCAGGCCACGGATGCGGGGCTGCTCATCGTTGGCCGCCTGATCGGCCGGGCAGGCGTGCCAGGCAAGGCGTATCTTACCATGATGGCTTGCCACCAAGTAGACGACGAGGTCGAAGGCTGCGGGGGCGAGGTCGAGGATCTCCTGCTCCAGGGCGGTGGGAGAAGCCTCGGCAGGGGCTGACGCCGGCGGCGGCATGCCGGCTTGTTCGAGAATCCCGCGCCAGGGCCCGAGCAGGGCCGGATGGTCCGGGGCATGGCGCTGAAGGACCGCGAACAGGGCCAGGGCACTGGCCAGCTCATGCCGGAAGCCGGGGCGCCGGGTGCCGTCCGGCATCGGATAAAGCCGACTGCTCGCAAGCCAGGCCGCGGCCGGCGCCTTGGCGAGGTCCTGGCGCGCCGGCCGGCCGCTGTCCGGCTTGATCGAGCCCTGGAAGGCCGGGAAGGCCTTGCCGGCGTCATGCCAGCGGCCGGCAAGATCGAGGAGGGAGGCCCAGGGAGGTGTGAGCGCCTCCGCGATCCTGCGGGCCAAGGCCCCGGTCTCCCGGCCGTGGGTGGCGATGGTGCGCCAGGGAAAGGCGCTCAAGGATTCGTCGTCCTGGCCGGCATCCGCCTGTTCGGCAGCGCCGACAGAAGGAGGCGACACCATTTCGACCGCATCCTTGCTTTCCGGCGTCCAGCCCTGGTCTCGGCGATAGCCGCCGCAGGTGACATCAACGAGAACGGTTTGCCCAGGGTAGAGGTCGCGCCGGGTTGCCCGGCGCCAAGTGCCGTCCAGCCAGTCCCAGACCCAGGCCCGCATCTTCCCTGCGAGATTCGGCGCCTTCTTTTGCGTGGTTTCCTTGCCACACAGCCAGTCCCGGGCCTTAAGGAACGGCACCGCGCAAAGGGCATCCCGGGATGGCCGCAGGTCGGCGGGTGGCCCCTCCCTGGGCACCTCGGCCCAGAACACCGCCAAGTCCCGTTCCTCTCCGGACCGGATGAAGCGGCTGACGTCGATATCGGCACCGGACAGATCCGGCGTGGTGTCGAACAGCTCCTCGATCTCATGGCGCACAATGAGATGGCGAGGATCGTAGGGATAGAGGTCGGGCAGCCGTTCCGGATGCTCCTCCTCGAAGGCCTCCAGATGGAGGGACGCCACATCGGCTACCATGCCCAGGGCCTCCCGGGCGGCCTCCAGCTCGTCCTTGGCATAGGGCGCCGCCGCCTTATCGTCCTTGTGGCCCAGGTCCGCCACGATCACCTGCGCCTCGCCACCCCAGCGAGCCGCACGGCCGAATCGTTGGACCAGGCTAGCCCAGGGCGCAAGCTCAGTGACCAGCACGCCGGCCGAGATGTCGACCCCGGCCTCCACCACCTGGGTGGCGACGATGATCCGGTCCGTACCCGCACCACAGGCCTCCCGATTCAGAAAATCCTGCCGCCAGCCGGCCCGTTCTGCCGGCCGGAAGCGGCTGTGCACCAGCCGCGGGTCGGTGTCCTTGAGATCTTTGTTCTTCTTCAAGGCCTCATACAATTGCACGGCCAGTTCCACCCGGTTGACCACCACCAGCGTGGGCCCCCGCATACCCCGACCGGCGTCGAGATGTTTTTTCGCCACCAAACACGCCAGATCAACAGGGCCATTGGTCCGTTCCACGACACACCGTTTCGTTATCCCCTCCCAGAGGGGTCCATGGCGCCCCTCCAGCGGGATCATGGTCTGTGGCAGCTCCGTGGCCATCCCTTGGGTTTCCGGGCTCTTGCCCAGCCAGTCCCGCTGCAGGGTGGCGCTCATCCACCAGGTATGACAGGGCCGAAGGCAACGATTGGCAACGGTGTCCTCGTCCCGGAAGGCCTGCAGCTGGCCGGAGGTGGCCAGCCCCACATCCATGAGCTGCACCTCGTCCATCACCCACAGGCAGTCCTGGTTGAGCAGCCCGAAGTCCATGGGCCAGCGGGCCCGGGCCGCGGCATAACCCCGGTTCAGGGCCCGGGAGAGAAGCATGTCCTGGGTGCCGATAAGGACCGCACATGCTTCCGGGTGGAGATGCCAGTCCGTGGCATCGACCCCGCCCATGAGCAGATGGACGCCCACCTTGTCACGGTGATCCTCCTCGTCTCCCAGAAGCCCAAGCCGGCCAAGGGCGATTCGCACCTCGTGCTCGGTCTGTTCCACCAGCACCCGCATGGGCAGGCACCAGACCAGACGCCGTGGCCAGCGGTCATCCTGCCGCAGCACCCGGGTCCACAGCCACGCCGCGAGCACGCCTTGGGTCTTGCCGAAGCCGGTAGGGATGCGGATGAGCCGGTTGCCGCATTCCTCCTGGTATGCCAGCTCCTGTTGCCAGTCATGGGGCTTGCCGTGGCCAG
>JBFMBH010000157.1 GCA_040755095.1 Thermodesulfobacteriota bacterium | reverse complement strand
GATGGCCCACTTGGCCACCGTGGAGGTCAAATGCTTCGGCGACCAGCAGGCGCCCTTCGACAACCCGGCGGTGCACGGCTACCCCTTCACGGAAGGGATCTTCGAGGGCAACCCCCGGCGGGTCAAACAGGCGCTCATGACCCTGGCCACCTGCCTGCGCTTCAACGCCGCCCCCATCGAGGCGGACGTGGTCCACTGCCACACCTGGTACACCATGTGGGGTGGCATCGTAGCCAAGCTCGGCTACGGCACCCCACTGGTGGCCACCGTCCATTCCCTGGAGCCCTTGCGGCCGTGGAAGCGGGAGCAGCTGGGCCGGGGCTACGATCTGTCCTCCTGGGTGGAGCGCGCCGCCCTGGAGATGGCCGACCGGGTGATCGCCGTTTCCGCCAGCGACCGGCAGGAGATCCTGAGCCGGTTTCGGGTGGCGCCGGAGCGCCTGCGGGTGATCCCCAACGGCATCGACACCGGCACCTATCGCCCCATGGCCAGCACGGCGGCCCTGGCCACCCACGGCATCGACCCGCTACGGCCCTACGTGCTGTTTTTGGGCCGCCTCACCCGGCAAAAGGGGGTGGGTCATTTTCTGCGGGCCGCGGAGCACCTTGATCCGGGCACCCAGGTGGTGCTCTGCGCCTCGGCACCGGACACCCCGGAGATTGCCCGTGAGGTGGAGCAGGCGGTGAGCCGGCTCGCCGGCCAGCGGCGCGGGGTGATCTGGATCCGGGAGATGGTGGAGCGGGCCGCTGCCATAGAGCTGTACAGCCACGCCACGGTCTTCTGCTGCCCCTCCATCTACGAGCCCTTCGGCATCATCAACCTGGAGGCCATGGCCTGCGAGACGCCGGTGGTGGCCTCGGCGGTGGGGGGAATCACCGAGGTGGTGCGGGACGGCGAGACCGGAATCCTGGTCCCCTTTCGGCCGCGCAGCAGCGACGACCCGGAGCCGGCGGACCCGGACGGCTTTGCCCGCGGCTTGGCCGCCGGCATCAACCGCCTGGCCGCCGACCGCACGCTGGCCCGGCAGATGGGCCACCGGGGCCGGCAGCGGGTGACCGGGCTCTACGGCTGGCCGGCCATCGCCCGCCAAGTCTTCTCTGTGTATCAGGAGCTCATGCCAGGAGACCGCCATGACCCCAGGCCCTGACCCCACCAGGCTGGATCCGGCGCTGGCCCGCCGGGTCTGGATCGAAAACCTCGCCCCAGCCGTGGATGGCGGCCTCTATCCCATCAAGCGGGTGGTGGGGGAGTCGGTGACGGTGAGCGCCGACATCCTGGTCGACGGCCACGAGGCCGTAGCCGGCGTGCTCCGCTTCCGGCCCGCTTCCCAGGCGGACTGGAGCGAGCTGCCGCTCGGTCCTTTGGGCAACGACGCCTGGCAGGGGATCTTTCCGATCACCACCCTGGAGCCATACCACTATGCAGTGGCAGCCTGGATCGACCGTTTTGCCAGCTGGTGCCAAGTCCTGGTCAAGAAGCACCAGGCCGGCCAGGAGGTAGCCAGCGAGCTCCTGGAGGGAGCGGCCCTGGTGCAGGCGGCCGCGGCGCGCGGCGCCGACCAGGATGCCCTGTGGCTGGCCAGCGTTGCGGCCCGGCTGGCCGCGCCGACCCCGGTCGACGAGCGGGTGTGCCTGGCCCTGGCCCCGGAGCTGGCCGCCCTCATGGGGCGCTATCCGGACCGCAGCCGGGAGACCACGACCCCGACTTTGCTGGTGAGCGTGGAGCGGCCCCGAGCCCGCACCGGTGCCTGGTACGAGATGTTCCCCCGCTCCGCCACCACGGATCCGGCCCGCAGCGGCTCCTTCCGGGACGCCGCCACCCGGCTGCCGGCCATCGCCGCCCTGGGCTTCGACGTCCTCTATCTGCCGCCCATCCATCCCATTGGCAAAAGCCACCGCAAGGGCCGCAACAACAGCCCCCAGGCCGCAGCCGGTGATCCGGGCAGCCCGTGGGCCATCGGCACCGCCGAGGGCGGCCACGACGCCGTGCACCCGGAGCTGGGCACCATCGAGGATTTCACCGCCTTCCGCCGCCAGGCCGAGGCCCATGGCCTGGAGATCGCCCTGGACCTGGCCTTCCAATGCTCGCCCGACCACCCGTACGTGGCCGAGCATCCGGAATGGTTCCGCCACCGGCCGGACGGCACCATCCGCTATGCCGAGAACCCGCCCAAGCAGTACCAGGACATCTTTCCCCTGGACTTCGAGGGTCCGGCCTGGGAAGCCCTGTGGCAGGAGCTTTTGCGGGTGACCCTCTTCTGGGTGGGGCACGGGGTGCGGATCTTCCGAGTGGACAACCCCCACACCAAGCCCCTGCGCTTCTGGGCCTGGCTCATCCATGAGGTGCGGACCCGCCACCCGGATGTGGTCTTCCTTGCCGAGGCCTTCACCCGGCCCAAGCTCATGTATGCCCTGGCCAAGGTCGGCTTCAGCCAGTCCTATACCTACTTCACCTGGCGCAACACCAAGACCGAGATCATCGCCTACCTGCGCGAGCTGACCTCTTCGCCGGTGCGGGAATTCTTCCGGCCCAATCTGTTCGCCAACACCCCGGACATCCTGCCCGAGTACCTCCAGTACAGCGGCCGGCCGGGCTTTGTCGTGCGGCTGGTGCTGGCCGCCACCCTGGGCGCCTCCTACGGCATCTACTCCGGGTTCGAGCTCTGCGAGGGCCAGGGACTGCCCGGCACCGAGGACTACCTGGACTCGGAGAAGTACCAGCTCCGGCCCCGGGACTGGCAGCGGCCGGACGGCATCCAGGAATTCGTGGCCCGCATCAATGCCATCCGCCGGGGAAATCCGGCCCTGGCCACCAACGACTCCCTGACCTTCCATGCCGTGGACAACGAGCATCTCATCGCCTATTCCAAGCACACCCCGGATCTGGAGAACATCATCCTGGTGGTGGCCAACCTCGACCCCCACCACGCCCACGACGGCTGGCTGGAGCTGCCGATCGCCGCCCTGGGCATCGGCCCGGCCGAGGTCTTCCAGGCCCACGATCTCATCGGCGAGGGCCGCTACCTGTGGCAGGGGGCGAAGAGCTACGTACGCTTGGACCCCGCCGCCAGCCCGGCCCAGATCTTCCGCCTGCGGCGCCGGGTGCGCACCGAGCAGGATTTCGAGTACTTCATGTGATTGTCCCTGGGATGGACGGTATGGACAGGATGGACTGCATGGACCAGGCCGCCCTGTCCATCTTGTCCATATTGTCCATACCGCCCTGGCACAAGGAAGACCACGCCCATGCCCCCCCGCGCCAAGGATGCCCTGTGGTACAAGGATGCCATCATCTACGAGCTGCATGTCCGCACGTTCTTTGACAGCAATGGTGACGGCATCGGCGATTTCCGGGGCCTGACCGACAAGCTTGACTACCTCCAGGATCTGGGCATCAACGCCCTTTGGCTGCTGCCGTTCTACCCTTCACCCCTCAAGGACGACGGTTACGACATCGCCGACTACCGGGGGGTGCTGTCCGCCTACGGCACGGTACGGGACGCCAGGACCTTCATCCGGGAGGCCCACCGCCGGGGCATCCGGGTGATCACCGAGCTGGTGGTCAACCACACCTCGGACCAGCATCCCTGGTTCCAGGCGGCCCGCCATGCCAAGCCCGGCTCGGCCCGCCGCGGCTTCTATGTCTGGAGCGACACCGACACCAGGTTTCCGGAAACCCGCATCATCTTCACTGACACCGAGACCTCCAACTGGGCCTGGGACCCGGTGGCCGGCGCCTATTACTGGCACAGGTTCTTCTCCCACCAGCCGGATCTCAACCACAACAACCCCCGGGTGGTGGAGGCGGTGATCCGAGTGATGCGCTTCTGGTTCGATCTGGGGGTGGACGGCATGCGCCTGGACGCCGTGCCCTATCTGTGCGTCCGCGAGGGGACCAGCAACGAGAACCTGCCCGAGACCCACCAGGTGATCAAGAGGATCCGCCGGCAGCTGGACCATCTGTACCCGGATCGCATGCTGCTGGCCGAGGCGAACCAGTGGCCCGCGGACGTCCGCCACTACTTCGGCGACGGCGATGAATGCCACATGGCCTTCCACTTCCCCCTGATGCCCCGGATCTTCATGGCCATCCGCCAGGAGGATCGCCATCCCATCACCGAGATCCTGCGCCAGACGCCGGCGATCCCGGAGACCTGCCAGTGGGCGCTCTTCCTGCGCAACCACGACGAGCTGACCCTGGAGATGGTCACCGACCAGGAGCGGGACTACATGTACCGGGAGTATGCCAAGGATCCCCGCATGCGCTGCAACATCGGCATCCGCCGCCGGCTGGCCCCTCTGGTGGACAACAGCATGCGACGGATCGAGCTGTTGAACAGCCTGCTGTTCTCCTTCCCCGGCACCCCGGTGATCTACTACGGCGACGAGATCGGCATGGGGGACAACATCTTCCTGGGGGATCGCAACGGGGTGCGCACCCCCATGCAATGGTCGGCGGACCGCAACGCCGGCTTTTCCACCGCCGACGCCGCCCGTCTCTGCCTGCCGGTGATCATGGATCCGGTGTACGGCTACCAGGGGGTGAACGTGGAGGCCCAGGAGCGGAACCGCTCGTCGCTCCTCCATTTCATGAAGCGGCTCATCGCCCTGCGGCGCCAGCACAAGGCCTTCGGTCGCGGCAGCCTGGAGATCCTGGAGCCGGAGAACCGCACCATCCTCGCCTATCTGCGGCGCTCCAAGGGGGAGATCATCCTGGCGGTGGCCAATCTCTCCCGCTTCGTGCAGCCGGTGGAGCTGCCCCTGGCTGAATTCGCCGGCTGGATGCCGGTGGAGATGATCGGCCGCACCGAGTTCCCGGTCATCGGGCCCGAGCCCTACTTCCTCTCCATCGGCCCCCACGCCTTCTTCTGGTTCAAGCTGGAGCCGGAGACGATGCCGATCCGCCTGGCCAGCCCGCCGGGTGGCAGCGACCGGGTGCTGCCCACCCTGACCGTGGCCAAGGGCTGGGACGACCTCATGCTGCAGGAGTACCGCTACCCCCTGGAGAACGACGTCTTGCGGTCCTACCTGCCCCGCCAGCGCTGGTTCCGATCCAAGGCCCGGGAGCTGACCGGGGTCCGGCTCCAGGACTGGGTGAAGCTGGGCGCTGCCTTCCGGCTGCTGATGGTCCAGGTGCTCTTTAACGAGGGCGAGCCCGAGACCTATCTGCTGCCCCTGAAGCTGGAGATCGGCCGGGCGGCCCAGAAGGTGGCGGCCGAGGTGCCGGAGGCCGTGCTGGCCGTGGTCCGGAGCCGCAAGGGGGACGGGGTGCTCTTCGATGCCCTGGCCGACCGCACCGCCTGCTGCGACCTCTTCGTGACCATGGCCGACGGCCACCGCATCGCGTCGGCGTTGCAGGGCCGGCTGACCGCCTTTGCCACCGCGGCCCTGGAGGAGGCGGCAGCCTGCCACACCGTGCGCCGTCTGAGCGCCGAGCAGAGCAACACCTCGGTGGTGCTGGACGACCTGTTCATCCTCAAGTTCTTGCGGCGGCTGGAGGAGGGACCCAGCCCGGATCTGGAGATCTGCCGCTTCCTGACCGAGCGGACAACCTTCCGCCACATGGCGCCGGTTCTGGGGGGCATAGACTACACCGCCCCTGGCCACAGCCGCGCCACGGTGGCCATGCTGCAGGCCTACCTCCCCGGTGAGGGGGATGGCTGGCGCTTTGCCTTGGCGTGCCTGGAGCGACTCCTGGCGGCGCCACCAGCCGGCCCGGCGCCGCCCGCCTGGCCCCATCTCCATGCCGGCGGCCTCCTGGCCAGGACCGCCGATCCGGGGGCTTTGACCATGGCGGCCCTGGGGCCCTTCATCCCGGCCGCCGGGGTGCTGGGGCGGCGGACTGCCGAGCTCCATTGCGCCATGGCCAGCGAGCGCCGGGATCGGGATTTCGCACCGGAGCCGGTGGACGAGGACTATCTGAACGGTCTGGCTGATGGCTTCGTGCGCCAGGCCCAGGCCGCCCTCGCCCTCTTGGCCGGCCGGACCGGCACCTTGGGCGGCCCGGCCCAGGAACAGGCCAGCGCGATTCTGGCGGCAGGCCCCCTGGCCCTGGCCCGGCTGCAGCAGCTCGCGGCGCTGGCCGGTGCCGGCGGCCGGCGCTTGCGGTGCCACGGGGACTATCACCTGGGGCAGGTGCTCAGACAGGCGGAGGACTTCATCCTCCTGGATTTCGAAGGTGAGCCGCTTCGGCCCCTGGCAGAACGGCGACAGAAACAGTCGCCGCTCAAGGATGTGGCTGGTATGCTGCGCTCCCTGAGCTACGCCAGCCACACCGGCCTGGCCGTGTGGCTGGCCGCCGCCGGTCCCGATGAGGCGCCCGGCCTCCGGGCCGCGTGGGCCCGGGCCTGGGAGCAGGCGGCATGGGCCGCCTTCCTGGCCGCCTACCTGGCCGAGGCCAGGCCCGCGGGCTTCCTGCCCGAAGCGCCCCAGGCCCTGGCCACGCTTCTCGATGCCTTTCTCCTGGACAAGGCCTTCTACGAGCTGGCCTACGAGTGCAACAATCGACCGGACTGGATCCACATTCCCCTGGCCGGCCTGGCCGGCCTCATGCCCGACCTGACGCGGTGAGTGCCCCGGCACCTACCTCTGGGAGACCCTGCCATGCCCCTTGAGCCGCACTTTCTGTCCGACTATGATCTCCACCTCCTGGCCGAAGGCACCCACTACCGGGCCTGGGAAAAGCTGGGCGCCCACCCCGGCGAGCGGAACGGCCAGGCCGGCACCTGGTTCGCCGTCTGGGCGCCCAATGCCCGGGAGGTGTCGGTGATCGGCACCTTCAACGACTGGGATGCCGGCGCCCACCCCCTGGCCAGCCGGGGCGACTCCGGCATCTGGGAGGGGTTCATCCCCGGGGTCGGGCCCGGCCAGCTCTACAAATATCACCTCGTCTCCAACTTCCACGGCTACCAGGTGGACAAGACAGACCCGTACTCCTTTGCCTGCGAGATCCGGCCAGCCACCGCCTCCCTGGTCTGGAGCCTCACCGACTACCAGTGGCAGGACGAGGCGTGGCTGCGCCGGCGGCGGCAGGTCAATGCCCTGGACGCGCCCGTCGCCATCTACGAGGTGCACCTGGGCTCCTGGATGCGGGTGCCGGAGGAGGGCAACCGCTGGCTCAGCTACCGGGAGCTGGCACCCCGGCTGGCAGCCTACGTGGCCGAGATGGGCTTCACCCATGTGGAGCTGCTGCCGGTCTCCGAGCACCCCTTCGACGGCTCCTGGGGCTACCAGACGGTGGGCTTCTTCGCCCCCACCAGCCGCTTCGGCAGCCCCCAGGACTTCATGTTCCTGGTGGACACCCTGCACCAGCACGGCATCGGCGTCATCCTCGACTGGGTGCCCGCCCACTTCCCCCGGGACGAGCACGGCCTGGGCTATTTCGACGGCACCCACCTCTACGAGCACGCCGATCCCCGGCAGCGGGAGCACCGGGACTGGGGGACCCTCATCTTCAACTTCGGCCGCCGGGAGGTGGCCAACTTCCTTCTGTCCAACGCCCTGTTCTGGCTGGAGGTCTACCACATCGACGGCCTGCGGGTGGACGCCGTGGCCTCCATGCTCTATCTCGACTACTCCCGGGAGGAGGGGGACTGGATCCCCAACCAGTATGGCGGCCGGGAGAACCTGGAGGCCATCGCCTTCCTGCGGCGGGTCAACGAGCTGGTCTACGCCGAGCACCCGGATGTCATGACCATTGCCGAGGAGTCCACTGCCTGGCCCATGGTCTCCCGGCCCACCTATCTGGGGGGCCTGGGCTTCGGCTTCAAATGGAACATGGGCTGGATGCACGACACCCTGCTCTACCTGAGCAAGGACCCGATCCACCGCCAGTATCACCACAACACCATCACCTTCAGCCTGCTCTACGCCTTCCACGAAAACTTCATCCTGCCCTTCTCCCACGACGAGGTGGTGCACGGCAAGGGCTCCATGATCGGCAAGATGCCCGGGGACGATTGGCAAAAATTCGCCAACTTAAGGCTTCTCTACGGCTACCAGTACACCCATCCCGGCAAGAAGCTCCTGTTCATGGGCGCCGAGATCGGCCAATGGGCGGAATGGAGCCACGACGCCAGCCTGGAATGGCACCTCCTGGACCACCACCCTCACCAGGGCCTGCGGCGCTGGGTCCGGGATCTCAACACCCTCCTGCGGGGCGAGCCGGCCCTGCATGCGATCGACGACGAGCCGGCCGGTTTCTCCTGGATCGACTGCAGCGACGCCCAGCAGAGCATCCTGGCCTATCTGCGCCGGGGTCGCCGGCCCGAGGACCTGGTGCTGTGTGTCGCCAACTGTACGCCGGTGCCCCGCCACAACTACCGGATCGGGGTGCCGCAGGGCGGGATCTGGGAAGAGGCCCTGAACAGCGACGCCGTCCTCTACGGCGGCAGCGGCATGGGCAACCTCGGCGAGGTGGCGGCCACCCCGGTGGCAGCCCACGGCCATTTCCGCTCCCTCAACCTGGTGCTGCCGCCCCTGGCGATGCTGATCCTGCGGCCGCAGCGGGCTTGACGGCCGTCCCCGCCAAGCAGGAAGGAGCACCGGGTATCCAAGCCCACAAGCGGGCTGCGTTGGCATCGGCTTGAAATCTGAAAGTTACCCTTTAAGATATCAAGCATGATCTACCACCCCCGTCTCCTGGAGGACCAGCTCCGCCTCTACCACCAGACCTTTCCCTGCGTGCTGGTCACCGGAGCGCGCCAGGTGGGCAAGAGCACCCTGGTGGGACACCTCTTTGGCGACCAGGCCCGGACCTTGTCTTTGATCCGGTCCAGGACCTGTTCGGCATCCGTCCGGATCCCGATCTCTTTCTGCGCAACAATCCTCCGCCTCTGATCCTCGATGAGATCCAGTACGTGCCCGAGCTGGCGCCGGCCCTGAAGCGCTTCGTGGATCAGAACCGCCAGCCCGGGCGGTTTGTGATCACCGGCTCCCAGCAGTGGCAGGTCATGCGGCGGCTGGCCGAATCCCTGGCCGGCCGGGTGGCGATCCTGGATCTGCCAGGCTTCTGCCTGCCAGAGATCCGGATGGCCAGCTCACGCACCTGGCTCGACCGCTGGATCACGTTGGCCCGGGGACCGGTGGATCAGGCCCTGGAGGCGCTGGGCTCCTTCCGCTCCGCCGGCATCTCGGCCAGCGAGCGCATCTGGCGCGGCTCCTTCCCGGAGGTCCAGGATCTGCCGGAGGCCGCGGTTCCGGGCTGGATGCAGGGCTACGTTGCCACATACCTGCAACGGGACGTCCGCCTGGCCCTGGCGGCCCGGGACGAGGCCCGGTTTGCCGCCTTCCTGGGCCTCACCGCCGCCCTCACCGCGCAGGAGGTCAATTTCAGCCAGCTGGGCCGGGATATCGGCCTGTCATCCCCCACCACCGGGAAGTGGCTGGGGGTCCTCAAGGACACCTTTCAGTGGCTGGAGCTGCCGGCCTTTTCCTGCAACCCGGTGAAACGGCTCAGCCTACGCCCCCGAGGTCATATCGCGGACACTGGCCTGGCGTGCCACCTCCTGCGCCTGAGCTCGCCCCAGGCCCTGCAAGGCCATCCCGCCTTTGGCCGGCTCTTCGAGACCCTGGTGGCTACCGAGTGCATGAAGCAGGCGCAGCGGCTGCCCGCGCGGCCCAACTTCCTCCATTACCGCCAGCACAGCGGTACAGAGGTGGACCTGGTGATCGAGCTGGACGGCTGGCTCCTGCCGGTGGAGATCAAGGCCGCCTCCGTAACCGTTCACCAGCTACCCTGGTGAACGGTTACGCTACGCTCGTGAAGGCAGGCAAGTCTCATGCAGAGGTTAAGCAAGATCTCGAGAGCCATGGCCTTGATACGGAAAGCGCTGTGGCTATGGCTGACGACATGTTCACAGCGCGCACTGAAGCCCTCAAGAAAGCCGGACAGAAGAACATGGTGGCGGGGGCGCTTTGGTGCATAGGGGGAATCGTGGTCACAGTTGTCACGTATGGAGTCGCTGCACCAACAGGTGG
>JBFMBH010000156.1 GCA_040755095.1 Thermodesulfobacteriota bacterium | reverse complement strand
CTCCCGCCGCTTCCCAACCAGCCTCCGCTCCCGGACAGAGGCACACCTCCCACCAGTCCCGGCACTGCAAGGGCTGCATGTCCTCCCTACCGGTTCGTCGCGCTACCCGGTTATCGAATATCCAGTTCGCTATTTCGTTTCACCCCCGGCAGGAGATGCCGGCTGCAGCCAGCGCCGCCTTCAGCCCCGGCAGATCGATGGGCTCCGGGATGGGGGGGCGCTGACTGCCAGCGATGAGACCTTTGAGGAAGGCGACGTTGCCCTCGGTGAGGCCCAGGTCTTCCACCCGGGCCGTCAGCCGGGGGGCGTAGTGGTAATGGAGGAGCGACCCCACCGCCACGGCATCCGCACGGCCCCGGCAGACCGCTGCCTGCACGTGCTCCTTGCTGCCGGCGCCGCTGGCGGCGATCACCGGGATGGGCAGCTCGGCAGCCAGGCGGCGGATGAGATCCAGGGCAAAGCCGCTGCCGGTGCCGTCCCGGTCCACCGAGCCCACCAGCAGCTCACCGGCCCCCAGCTCGCAGACCTGCTTCGCCCAGCCCACGGCCTCGACGCCGGTTCGCTCCCGGCCGTTGTCGGTGTAACATTCGAAGCTGCCGTCCGGCTGCTCCTTGGCCTCGATGGAGACCACCACACACTGGGAACCGAAGGCCCGGGCCGCCTGGGCCACCAACTCTGGTCTGGCGATGGCGGCGGTGTTCATGGCCACCTTGTCGGCGCCGGCCCGCAGCAGGGTCTGGATGTCGTCGAGGCTGCGGACGCCGCCGCCCACGGTGAGCGGGATGAAGATCTCGGCGGCGGTGCGGCGGACGATCTCGGTGAGGTTGTTGCGGCCGTAAAGGCTTGCCACCACGTCCAGGTACAGCAGCTCGTCGGCGCCGTCCGTGGCATAGGCCCGGGCGAAATCCTCCGGCCGGCCCAGGACCCGCAAGCCCTCCATGCGCACCCCTTTCACCAGGGTGGGGCCTTTGATGTCCAGGCGGGGGATGACCCGCAGGTGCTTGGGCTCAGGATCGGGCATGAGGTTCAGGTCCCCTGTGGCGGCGTAGCAGCCGGTTCCGGCTGGCGCTGATCTCTTCTTGCTCAGACAGGTTTTGTGGTAAGAAACGAGGCTGGACCGTGCCTGGTCCCCTCTGATCCTGAACCATGCCGTCCGCAACTGCTCAGCGTCCACCCGCCATCGTCCCCACAAGGAGCAGACCGTCATGACCGAGCCGGAACCGATCATCCGCAACGGGCCGCAGCCGCCGCTCTTCCAGTCCATCGCCGCCGACGTCGTGCTCGGCCAGGGGGTGGTGCTCTGGCAGTTCGTCAACCTCTATGGTTGTGTCATCGGCGATGGAACCTATGTGGGCCCCTTTGTGGAGATCCAGCGCACGGCCCGGGTGGGGGCCCGCTGCAAGATCTCGTCCCACAGCCTGATCTGCGAAGGGGTGACCATCGGCGACGAGGTGTTCATCGGCCACCACGTGTCCTTTGCCACTGATCGCCTGCCCTGGGCGACCACCCGGGCCGGCCGGCCCACCACCCGGGAGGACTGGCAGCTTCTGCCCATCGTCGTCGAAGACGGGGCGGTCATCGGCTCGGGCAGCGTCATCCTGGGTGGGGTGACGGTGGGGGCCGGCTCGGTGGTGGGCGCCGGCTCGGTGGTGACCCGGTCCGTGGCCCCCGGTACCATCGTTGCCGGCAATCCGGCCCGGTTTCTCCGCCACGTCCGGCCCGAGGACCGGCCCGCTGGCGAGGCCAGTCCCTGAGCCGGAAGACGAACCGCAGAATGTCCAACAAGGAATTTCGAAGGATGAAGGGACCAGTAGTTGACGTTTCGGACCAGTTCTGCCGATCTCTTCTGCGGTTGGACATTCCTTGGATATTCGAAATTCGAACGATCACGCCCGTCAGACAATGTCCTTGAAATGGACGTACCCTGAATAGCCCACCTCTTCCAGCAGCTCCTCCCACTGGCCGGCGGTCAGGGCCAGCCGGTGGGTGGAGTCCCAGTTCAGAAACGCCTCGGCCATGGCCGGCGCCGACACGCACTGGATGACCAGGAGGGTGTGGCGGGCCCAGGTCGCCAGGCGCTGCACCGTGGCCTTGACCTCGTCCCGCTCCATGTGCGGCAGCACTTCCTTGGCGATGGCCAGGTCGAAGTAGCCCGCCGGGAAATCGAAGTCCACAGCCCCGCCCTGCCGGAGGCATCCCGCCAAAAGCGGGTGGGCCTGGGTCACGGCGTACGGGCTCAGATCGATGCCGGTCACCGCAAAGCCGAGCTTGGCAAACTCCACCAGAAGATAGCCCTTGGCACAGCCGATCTCCAGGATGCGGGCCGAAGGGACCAGCTCGAAGAAGCGGGCCACCCGGGCGGCCTCGTCGGCAAAGCGGCCGTCGTAGCGGTAGCCGCCGTAGCCCATGGCCGCCGGGTTGTCGAAATAGTCGTAGCCGAAGGCCTGGTGATCCGTGGTCTGGGCGGCGCGGCGAGCCGGGGTGGCCAGGCGCCGGCGTTCGTCCAGGGAACGGGGTGTGGCACCGAGAAGAACGGTCCGGATCATGCTGCAGGGGCCTCGTCGTCGGTGAGGCTATAGAAGTGGCGGCGGCTCAGGCAAAGCGGGTGGTCAGCAGCCATTCCCCCTGCTCCTCGCACGCCGCTCGAGGCGGCCGGAACAGCTGATTATGCCTCCGCGTTGACGGCAAATTCGATTCTTAGCGGCACGCCGAGTGCCAGGCTGGCGCGGGCCAGCGTAGCCAATGTGATACTGGTGTCATCTTCATCGAGAAGGCGATTAACCACCGCGCGACTGGTGTGCATCCGAGATGCCATCTCAGTTTTGGTAATATGTTTGGATTTCATCGCCTTGTCCAGCTGCCACGAAATTACTCGCTTGAGAGCTGCTGCAGTCACTTCTTCACGAATTCTCTCTTCTTGAAGAAAGTCGTCGAAGTCACGACCAATATGTGGATTACCCATAAGAGCCCCCGAAAGCTTTTCTTTGCGAGTCCTGGCTGTATCAAGCTCAGACCTGGGCGTCTTCTGCGCTTTCTTGATGAAAGCATGAAGCAAAACCATATGCCCTTCCATTACGGTAAACAGCACTATTGCTATGCGCCCCTCAAGATGGCTACGAACCTCCCATAAGTCATTTTCCATCTTCCGCACAAGGGGCATGCCCAACGGCCAACCAAATTGGACTTCCTTTATGTCTGTTCCAATGATCTTGCGATCCTCCGTTGACAATTCACGAAAAAATTCCCGGACGGGTTCATTTCCAGCCCCCGTGCGGAAAAATTTTACGGACAAAATGGGCCCGCGCATGCGTAGTCTATTGTATCAAAATAAATACGTTTGTCAAAATCGACTACTTCGTAGCCCAAGTTTGACACCGGCTCAAAAAAATAATTGTGACAGCGGGTCGTTACGAGGCATTTCTTATCCTGGTGGCACTACATTGGCGTCATCGAGACGGCTGTGGACAGTTTTCTTACACCTCCCGGGGGCGCCGAGGTCAGGTTCGCCACAGGGTGGTATTCATCCCAGCCCCAGCCCGTGGTCAGCTGAGTGCCGTTGATCGGCAACCGCTCCCAGGCAAGCTTCGTCATCTTGGAGCCGGTTTCATCCATGGTCAGGTCAAGACGATGGTGCTGCCCGATCCCGTGACATCGCTCTTTGAGGCGGCCTCGGGGACGTTCGTCCAGGAAGAAGCGGGAGGTGGCGCCGGGAAGATCGGTCCCGATCATGTCGTGGGTGCCTGGTCGGGGAGACCATAGAAGTACCGGCGGCTCATGGCGAAGCGGGTGGCCAGCAGCCGCTCCCCCTGCTCCCGGGTCATGGGCAGCTCCAGGAGGAGATCGATGACCGGCTCGGGCAGCTGGTGGCGGACGATGAAGTACCACCATTTCTGGAGCCGATTGAGCTTGTCCCGGTCCGGGATCACCAGGCGCGACTCGTCGAAGAAGCTCTCGGCGCAGGCATCCAGGCTGGCATCCTTCAGGAAGCCGTGCTCCACCGCGTACTCGGCCAGCCGGGTGCGGGGATAGGGCTGGAAGATCGACACCCAGGAGTCCTCCACCCGGTGCTCCAGGTTGAAGCGCAGGGTGTTCATGGCATCGGCCAGGGGATCCGGCACCGGCAGGCCGATCATGTTCTGCATGCGGATGCGGATGCCGTGCAGGTGGAAAAGCTCGATGGAGCGGATGACGCCCTCGTTGGTGAAGGCGCCCCGGTTGAGGATCTTGCGCTGCACCTCGGGATCCGCTGACTCCAGGGCGAAGTTGACCATCTCGCAGCCAGCCTCCCGGAGCATCTGCACCGTCCGCTCCTCCACCAGGTTGGCCCGGACGTTGATGAGAAAGGGCAGGCCGACCTCCTGCCGGTAAGCCTGGCAGAAGCTTTCCACCCAGGCGCCGTCGAAGAGGAAGTTGTCGTCCAGGAAGTTGATCTTGGCCAAGGGAAAGCGCTCCCGGATGGCGGCGATCTCCGCCAGCACGTTTTCGACGCTCCGCCGCCGGAAGAGGCCATCCCGCTGGTCGGCGTAGAGGCTCTTCCAGAGGTGGTTGTAGCAGTAGGCGCAGTTGTACGGGCAGTCCCGGAGGGTCATGACGTTCTTGATGGGGTTGTCCCGGAACCGGGGCTCGCCATAGAGAAGATCCCGGTCGGCAAAGGGCAGGCGGTCCATGTCCCGCACCAGGTTGCCCCGAAAGACCCCTGGCGACAGCCGGCCTGCCAGCACCTCCAGGATGATCTCCTCCCCCGCCCCCTGGATGACGTAGTCCACCCCCGGCTCAGCGCCGATCTCCGGGAAGAAGCTGCAGTGGGGGCCACCGAAGAGGGTGGTCACAGGGCGGCGCTCTTTGATGGCGCGGGCCGTGGCCAAGGCCCGCTGGTGCTCGCCGGTCATCACCGAAAAGGCGATCCAATCCGGGGCAAAGGCGTCCAGGACCGCGTCCAGATCCTCCTGGGCGGTTTGCACCAGGGCGGTTTCGTGGCCGTGCTGCTTGAGCACCGCCGACAGGACCATGATGCCGAGCTTTTCGTTCCGGAGTCGATGCTCAACAAACAGGACGCGGGCCATGGAAGGTCTCGATGGCGTGAATGATCCGCTCGACGGCGGTGTCCGCCAGCTCGGGGTAGATGGGGAGTGACAGGATGCGGTCGGCCAGGGCCTCGGCCTTGGGGAAGTCGCCCCGGCGGTGGCCCAGGACCCGGGCCGCTGGCTGCAGATGCAGGGGCACCGGGTAGTGGATACGGGTTTCGATGCCGGCCCTGGCCAGGTGCTCCTGCAGGGCCTGCCGCCGGTCGCTCTGGATGACGAAGGTCTGGTAGACGGGCTTCGTGTCCGGGGCCTCCAGGGGCACCGTCACCAGGGACGCCAGCCGCTGGCGAAAGCGCCCGGCAATCCGGCGGCGGGCAGCGATCCAGCCTTCGAGATGGGGCAGTTTCACCAGAAGAAGAGCGGCCTGCAGGGGATCGAGGCGGCAGTTGTAGCCCCATTCAGCAACGGTGTCCCGGTCCACGAGACCAAAGTTGCGCAGGGCCCGCAGGCGGCGGGCCAGCTCGGCATCGCCGGTGGTGATGATGCCGCCGTCGCCGACGCCAGGCAGGACCTTCAACGGGTGCAGGCTGAAGCACCCCAGGGTGCCCAGGGAGCCCACCCGGCGACCATGGTCAAGGGCGCCCATGGCCTGGGCCGCGTCCTCCACCACCGGGATGCCCCGGGCGGCGGCCAGGTCCAGCAAGGGGGCCATGGCCACCGGCCGGCCGGTGAGGTGCACCGGGATGATGGCGCGGGTGCGGGGGGTGATGGCCGCCTCCACCCTGCTGACATCCATATTGAGATCGTCACCCACATCGACGAAGACCGGCCGGCCGCCGCAGGCGATGATGGTGGAGACGGTGGCGACAAAGGTGTTGGGCACCGTGATCACCTCGTCTCCCGGTCCCACGCCCAGGGCGCGCATGGCCAAAAACAGGGCATCGGTGCCGGAGCTCACCCCCACCGCAAACCGGGTGCCGCAGTACTGGGCCAGCGCCTGTTCCAGCTGTTCCACGACAGGCCCCAGGATGTACTGGCCGGATTCCAGCACCGACCGGAAGGCTGCGGCCAAGTCCTCGGCCAGGGGCCGATTATGGGCGGCCAGGTCCACGAAGGGGATGGGGGGCTCGCTCATACGAAGCTCCGGTGCGGGCCGGGATGCAGCATCTGCCACAGGGCGTTGTTCATGCTGTGGTGCCGGCAGCTGGGCTGGCAGGTGGCGACATCGATGGCGGCCATGGCCGTGGCCACCCCACCCTGGCGGGCCTGCCGGCACAAGGCGGCGAAACCGCCGGTCGCCAGATTGCCCAGGGACAGGCGGTCTTCCTCCTGGCGGGCCAGGCAGGGCATGAGGGCAGCGTCGGTACGGACATAGAGCAGGAAGGGCCAGGCCAGGCACTGGCGGTAGCCGCGGGGCTGGCAGCGCACGGTGTCCCAGCGCATCTGGCTGGTGAAACCGGTCGTGGCCAAGGTGGTCGCCGCCTCCAGGGTCGCGGCGTGGGCCTGGTAGTCGACGCCGGCAGCGTAGGCGTTCTTCGGGTTGTGGAGGAACGGCTTCATGACGAAGTAGTCGACCCCGGCCTCCCGGGCCCGGGCCGCCAGCCGGGCGGCACCGGCAATGTTCTCCGGCAGCAGCACCATCTGCACGCCGATGGTGACCGGGCTTGCCAGCCGCCGCTTGGCGGCTACCAGCCCCTCGATGCGACGCCAGACCTCGCCGAAGACCCGGCGGTCGCAGCCGTGGACCCGGGCATACTCCTCGTCCTCGGTGCCATTGACGCTGAAGCGGATCCAGGTCAGAAGCTCGGCCAGGAGCGGCAGGTCCTGGTCCCGGATCAGGGCGCCGTTGGTACTGACAGCTACGTCGGCGCCGGCGGCGCGGGAGGCGGCCATGGCCGGCAGGAGCCCGCGGTTGGCAAACGGCTCGCCGTCGCCGGCAAAGACCAGGCCCCGCACGCCGGCCGCCGCCACATCCTGGCAGATGCTCTGCAGCAGCGCCGGATCCATGATGCCCCGGCGGTGGCCGAGATGGTCGTAGCCGCACATGAGGCAGCGATGGTTGCAGGCGGAAGACGGGCTCACCTCCACCGTGGGCGGGATCACGGCCTCGCCCTGGAGCCAGGCGTGCACCCGGTCCCAGTGGCTAAAGAGCTTGTGGTGCTCCAACGTCAGGCTCATGGCGCGTTCTCGGGAGCGGGCGAAGGCGCACCGAAATGGTGGGCCACCAGGGCCAGAAGCTGCCGGGCCGCCACCGCATAGGTGAAGCGCTCGCGCACCTTGGCCCGGCCCCGCTCGATGATGGCCAGGCGCCTCTGGGGGGCGTCCAGGATCTCCCCGATTTTATGGCTCAGATCCTCCCGGTTGCGGAAGAAGAGGTAGCCTTCGCCCTCGGCGAGGTACTGCTCCAGGGGATTGAGGTCCCGGTCGTCATCCAGCCGGTAGACGAGGACCAGGCTGCCGGCCAGGATCGCCTCGAACACCCGCTGGTGGGTGGTGGTAAAGGGGTGCATGTGGAGGTTGACGGCCGTCCGGTTGTAGACCTGGACCAGGTCGGGTCCGGGCTGGACCGGCCCTCGGGCATAGGGCGCCAGCAGAGGCTGCCGCTCCCAGCCCTTGCCGTAGATGTCAAGATCCCGCCCAGACTGCACAAGCCAGCCCAGGACCTCGGTACGGAGGAGATAGTTGCCGATGGTAGCGCGGATCTCTTCGTAGAAGCCACTGGTGGTCTGGGAATCGTCGAGGATCGGCCGCAGCACGGCCTGGTAATCGGCAAGGGTGATCGGCATGGACCGGCTGTCCGTGAAGGCAGGGGCGAGCAGGGCGTGGATCCGCTCATTGAGCGCGTGATTGGCCGCCGGCTCGGGCAACAGGGACGCCGCCGGGTTGGGGCAGTGGTTGACGTAGGCGATCGCCCGCTCGCAACGGTCCGTGGCAGGGGCGGTGTCGAAGATCTGCTCGTCGGCCGGCACCGGGAAGCGCACCAGGTTGGGGTAGCCGAGATGGTGCAGGTCTTCCAGGTAGGTCTGGACGAGCAGGAGGTCGTTGTGCCCGATCTTCTGCACGTGGCGGCCCGAGGTGACCGGCTCCAGCTTGTCCTGGATCCAGCTCACACACGGGATGGTGGCGGGGAGCCCGGACTCCTGCTTGAGATGATCCACGAGCAGAAGAAGGTCGGGCTGAAAATCGGCGATGTAGCGCAGGCGATGGTCCAGGCGGAATCCCGGCGGATCGTAAGGCCCTTCGATGACCACCCGCGTCTGGCAGTCCTGGTCCCCGAGCGCCCGCATGAAGCTGGCGGTGCAGTGCTGGACAAAGGTGCTGAAGCGGGAGGTGAAGGACATGACCCTGAGCCCGCCGCGGCCGATCTTCTCCGGCAAGCTGGCGCCGAAGTCCGGCGGATAGAGGTGCGCCAGGCGGGTCATGCCGTTTGCGACCTCCACCTTGATTTCATCCCGCAGACGTTCCAGAAGGGGGGTCACGTTTTCCTGGACAAAGGTAGCGTCGTCTGGCTGGAAGCCCACCGAGCGGGTGGGCAGGATCAGGTTCTCCTGCCGGATGACCGCCGCCAGATCCGCTTCGAACCGGTCCGGATCCAGGAGCCGGAAGATGAAGTCACACCGCGCCAGAGTACCGAGATCCAGGAGGGCCAGGCCGAGTTGGAGGACACCCGGGGGGACGGCGAGAAAGCAGGTGGCCTTCAGGAAGCTCGGGGCATCGGTGGCGACGCCGGCCAGGAAGCGGGCCAGGTGCTCCAGGGTTAGACAGCGGACCAGAACCCCTTCCGTGAACTCGCTCAGAAGCTGGTCTGGCCGATACTTGCCAGCCAGCTCGGCCAAGGCCAGCCGCTGCCAGCCGCCGGCCGTGCGCAGGAACAGGCCCTCCGGCAGGGCGATGGCCGAACTGAAGACCTGGTCCGGAAATCCCCAGGGCGCCAGGCGCTCGAAGAAGCCCGGGGCGATTCGGGCCAGAAGCGCGGCATTCTCCTCGTAGCGCTGGCGATGCCCGGCCGCGATCTCCTCCTGGGCCGCAAGCCGGGCCACGATCCGGTCGCCGGCCGCCACCAGGCTGGCCAGAAGGGCCGGGGACGGCCCCTGGCCGCCGATGATCTCGGCCAGTTCCGCCAGGCCAGGCAGATCCAGGCTTTCGGTATAGGTGGCCAGGAGCCGGGGCCAGGTCTGGTTGTTCACCGGCAGCTGCTGGAAGCACCCCCGGGCCTCCAGCCAGTCGCCGGCTGCCAGGGCCAGGTCCCCCAGGAGGCTCGCCACCGGCTGCACCAGGGACGGCTCCTTGCTGCCGGCCAGGATGGCCCGCAGGAGCACCCGGGCCTCGTCCCGAAGTCCGCCGGTCATGGCCTGGCGGGCGGCCACCAGCAGCTCCCGGGCCCCGGCCAGGGGCTCGGCCTGGCTGGCCAGCCACTGCTGCAGGGCCGGCTGGTTGTTGGCCCGGGCCAAGTCGAGAAGAGTGGTGTCGGCCGGAATCTGTCGGCCGGGGACGGCGGAAGTCATCGGCATCGTCCATCACAACGGGAAGGAGACGCTGCGTTGTTCGGCAGCCATGGTCGACAGGAGCTAGGGCTCTTGTTGATGAGGACGGACGGCGGGTGCCTCCGTGCCCACCAGGGCCGTCACCACTTGCGGCACACTGGAAAAATGGCGGTCGGCAGTGACCAGTACCAGACCATGCTGCATGGCCACAGCCGCAATCCACAGGTCATTGGTTGGAATGGGTGAGCCCTGCCGCCGCAGGAAATCCAGAATCACCGCGTAACGTTCGGCGGTTTCCTCGTCCAGGGCCACCGTGGCCACCTTGGAAACGGCGAGGAAACGGGCCAGGATCTCCTTGTTGCGCTGCTCGGCGTTGCCCCTCTTGAACCCGGCCAGGAGCTCGCCGATGACCACGGCCGGCAGGTACACCTCGTCGGCAGCATCCAGTACCAGGGTGATCTCGTGGCGGCCGCGCAGGAGGCCGGAGT
>JBFMBH010000155.1 GCA_040755095.1 Thermodesulfobacteriota bacterium | reverse complement strand
CGGCGGGCTGGGCCGCGGCCGGCAACGGCGCGCCGCCGGCAAGCCCGGTCATGAGCCCCCGCTGCAGATCCAAAAACTGCTGCATGCTGCGCAGGTATTCCGCCATGACCAGGGCGCGGCCGGTCTGCGCCGGCGCAGCACCGGCCGCGGGCTGGCCGGCGGCGGGCTGGGTCGCCATCTCCCCGGCCGGCAGGGGGAACGGCTCCGCCAGGCGCAGCCGGGGCAGGCACAGATCCAGGGCCATGACCGTGCTGGCAGCTGCCTCCGGCCGGGCCGGCGCGGCCTCCCGGAGATCCAGCCGCTCCACCTGGCGCCGGGCATACAGAGGCATAAAGTCGAGGTCCAGCCCCTGGGCGGCCAGGATGGCTACCAGGTGGGCCAGGCCCTCGATGCCGGTGCGGGTGTGGACATTGGCCGGCACCGCCAGATAGGGCCGGCCGGCCAGGATGTCATCCACAAAGCCGGTGAGGTTGGCCCGGGGCCCCACCTCCACAAAGAGCCGGCAGCCGGCGGCATAGAGGTTGTCGATGGCGGCCCGGAAGGCCACCGGCCGCGCCCAGGGGATGACCATGTGCTCCCGGATGCCGGCCTCGCCGGCCGGATAGGGCTGGGCGGTGGCCGCCGAGTACAGGGTGGTGCGGGGCGGGCGGACCGCCAGGCGCTGGGCCAGCCCGGCGTAGGCCGCCACCGCCGGGGCAAAGCCTGCCGTGTGGTACGGCCGGTCGAAGGGCAGGAAGGTGCAGATGGCGCCCCGGGCCTTGAGCGCCTCGCTGGCGGCGTCGATGGCGTCCGGGGGGCCGCAGAGCACCTGCTGGTGGGCGCAGTTGTCCATGGCCACCACCAGACGGCCCTGGCTTGCCGCCACCAGCTCCGGCACCAGGGCCGGGTTGGGGGCGCCCACCGCCAGCAGCCGGGCTGGCGCCAGGGTCGGCGCCACCCGGTGGTGGATGGCGTTGAGCTCCAGCTGCAGCGCGAGCAGCTCCGCCTCCGACTCCGGCGCCACCGCGCCGGCAGCGAGGATGGCCGCCAGCTCGCCGGAGGAGTGGCCGAGCATGGCGAAAGGCGTCAGGCCCAGGCGGGACAACAGGGCAAAGAGCCCCATGTTGGCCGCATAGACCAGGGCCACCGCGTAGTCGATCTCCCAGCGGCGCCGCTCGGCCGCGGCCGCCTCGGCCGCGGTGGCCAGGGGCGGCGGCAGCAGGACTTGGCTGGGTAGGGGCGACAGGCCGGCGGCGGCAAAGACCCGGTCCGCCTGGTCGAAGGCCTGGCGTATCTCGGGAAAGTGCAGGGCGAGATCCACCAGCATCCCCGGGTACTGGGAGCCCTCGCCCGGGAAGAGAAACGCCAGCTGCCCGCCCACCGGCTCGGCAAAGAAATAGATGCCCCGCCGGTCCCGCAGGCGCTGGCAGCCGCCGTCGCCGAGCCGGGCGGTGGCCTGCCGCAGCTTGGCCAGAAGATCAGCCCCATCCTGGGCCACCAGGGCCAGCCGCAGACCTCGCCCGGCCGTGACGCCGGTGTTGAGGGTGAAAGCCAGGTGGCGCAAGGGCATGGCCGGGTGGGCGGCGAGAAAGGCCTCCAGCCGGGCAGCAGCGGCCAGGAGGCCCGGCCGGTCGGCAGCGGCCAGCACCACTGTCTCCCAGCCCCAGTCCGGCCGGGGATCGACAGCCGGCTCCCCGGACGGCTGGTACTCCTCCAGCACGGCATGGGCGTTGATGCCGCCGAAGCCGAAGGCCGATACCCCGGCCCGCCGGGGCTGGTCGCTGCCGTGGATCCACGGCCGGGCCTCGGCATTGACAAAGAAGGGCGTCTGGTCGATGCCCAGCTCGGGGTTGACCTCGTCGGCCAGGGTGGGGGGCAGGATCTTGTGATGGAGGGCGGAGACCGCCTTGATGAGGCCGGCCATGCCGGCCGCCGGCAGGGCGTGGCCGATGTTGGACTTCACCGAGCCGACGCCGCAGACCGGCAGCTCCCCGGCCCGCGGTCCGAAGAGACGGGTCAGGGCCTCGATCTCGGTGCGGTCGCCCAAAGGGGTGCCGGTGCCGTGGGCCTCCACCAGGCCAACGGAGGCCGGCGCCAGCTGGGCGTCCCGGTAGGCCCGGGTCAGGGCCAGCAGCTCGCCCTCCAGCCGGGGGGCGAAGATGCTGGTCGCCCGGCCGTCGCTGGCGGTGCCCACCCCCCGCACCAGGGCGTAGATCCGGTCGCCGTCCCGCTCGGCATCCGGGCGGCGCTTCAGGACCATCATCGCCACGCCCTCGGACATGAGGGTGCCGTCCGCCTGGCGGTCGAAGGCCCGCAGCCGGCCCCGGCGGGAGAGCGCGCCCAGCTGGCAGAAGGCCATGTACATCTCGGCCGGGGTGTTGGCCTGGACGCCGCCGGCGAGAAGCATGTCGCAGCGGCCGGCGGCCAGCTCCCGGCAGCCCAGGTCCAGGGCGATCAGCGAGGAGGCGCAGGCGGCGTCCACCGTGAAGTTGGGGCCGCCCAGGTCGAAGCGGTTGGCGATGCGGCCGGCCACCAGGTTGGGGATGCCGCCCACCGCATTGTCCGAGGTGAAGGGCGGCAGGCTTTGCTCCAGGGCCCTCTTCAGGCGGGCGAGCTCATCGGCCCCCAGATCCGGCCGCAGCTGGCGGAGGATCTCCACCGTCTGATCGAGGATCAGCCCGTGCTGCACGCCGTTGACATTGCCGGGGTTGAGGACATTGCCCCGGCCGAGGATGACCCCGCAGGTCTCCCGGGCAAACGGCCGGGTCAGGTAGCCGGCATCAGCCAGGGCCGCCCGGGCCACCGCCAGACAGAGGAAGTCCGCCGGATCGCTGCCCAGGACCGTCCGGGGCATGATGCCGAACTGGCCGGGATCGAAGAAGGCGAAATCCTGGATGAAGCCGCCCCGCTTGGTGTAGATGCGGTCGCAGCTGGTGGCGGCGGGGTCGTAGAACCGCTCAGCGCCCCAGCATGCCGGCGGCTCGCTGGTGCAATCCTTCTTCTCCAGGATGTTCCGGAAGAAGGTGGCGGCATCCGGCGCCTGGGGGTAGATGCAGGCGAGGCCGATGATGGCGATATCCAACGGGGCCATCAGCGACCGCCTCCCGGCTGGGTGGGGTCATTCTCCAGCCACGGCCCGCCGCCGATGACCACCACCGGCTCCTCTTTGGGCCCGTAAAGGATCTCATCGGCGACCAGCCGCCGGCCCACGTCCATGGGCACCCCCTTGATGCCCCGGCGCTCGAACTGGCGCTCCACCTCCGGGGTCACCATGCCGGTGCCCAGCCAGGGCCCCCAGCTCATGCCCACCACCCGGCCGGGCCAAAGGGCATTGAGCCGCACCGCCAGGCCGTTGACCACCTCGTTGGCCGCGCCGTAGTCGGCCTGGCCCCGGTTGCCGAAACGACCGGCCACCGAGGTGAAGAAGACTAAGCCCGCCAGGGAGTCGGGGCGCAGGTGCCGGGCCAGGATGAAGGCCGACGCGGTCTTGGTGCGGAAGACCCGATCGAAGGACTCCGGGGTCTTGTCCGCCACCAGCTTGTCCTCGATAAGGCCGGCGCCGTGGACGACCAGGTCCAGGCGGCCGTAGCGGGCCACAATCTCCGCCAGGAGCGCCTGCATCGCCGTCTCGTCGCAGACATCCACCGCCTGGTACTCCACCCGGGCGCCGGTGGCCACCAGGCGGGCCATGGTGGCGCGCACCTCCCGCTCCTTGACCAGGCGGCGGTACTCACTTTCCACCTGGGCCGGGGCCGGCGGCCGGCCCTGGGCCTGGGTCAGCTCGGCGATGATGGCCTGCTTGAGCAGCCGCGGCTCGGCGACGCCGGCCGTGGCCATGGGCACGGCACCGGGCGGTGGGGTACGGCCGGCCAGGATCAGGGTGGGCTGGAAGCGCTCGCCCAGGTCGGCCGCCACCTCGGCGGTGATGCCGCGGCTGCCGCCGGTAAGGAGGATCACCCAGTCCCGGTCGATGGCCAGCCGGGGCGGTCCCCGGCGGTCCAGGGGCGCCAGCCGGGTGCGGGGTCGCAGGCGGCTGCCCCCCCGGTAGGCCACCTCCAGGGGAGCGCCGGTGTCGGCCATCTCGGCCAAGAGCCGCTCCGCGGCCACCGCCGCCGCGCCCACCGCCAGATCCACCAGCCGGCAGCGCACCTGCGGCCACTCCTCGGCCAGGCAGCGGACAAACCCCGCCAGGCCGGCCGCCGCCGGCGACACCTGGCCGGCCGCCGGATCGAGCCCGGCACCGGCCGTTGCCACCAGAAGCCAGCCGGCGGCCGCCGCCAGCTCCGGGCCCGCCGCCTGGGCCAGGAGATAGAGGCCCTTCACCGGGCCGTCCAGCCAGGCCTGCCAGGCGGCGCCATCCATGCCGGCCAGATCCGGCACCGGGGCCAGACCGGCCAGATGGACCAGACCGGCGAGGGGCGCCGCCTCGGCCCGCACCGCGGCCAGCAGGGCCTGCACCCCGGCCGGACTGGCCAGATCCGCCTGCCAGGGAACATCGTCCTGGCGCAAGGTCTCGCCGGCGACCACCCGGAGCGCCTTGCCGCCCCGCTCCCGGATGCGGTCCGCCAGCTCCCGGCCCACGCCGGCCGCATCCTCGACGATCAGGAACAGCCCGCCGGCCGGCGGCACCAGGCACTGCCCAGCCGCTGGCAGCGGCACCAGCTCCGTCAGCTGCCGGGGCGCTGCCCGGTCATCGCTGGCCGCCCGGGGCGGCGGCACGGCCGCCGGCTGGCCAGCCGTCGCCTTTGGAGCTGCCGGGCTGGCGGCCGGTGAGCCGCCCGCCCGGGTCAGCCGGTCCCGGATCTGGCGCAGGGTCTTCAAGCGCCCCAGCTCCTCCAGCCCCTCGCCCGCCCCGCCGGGGCCCAGCCGGGTCAGAAGGGAGCCCAGGATCTCCACCCGTTTGATGGAATCAATGCCCAGGTCCGCCTCCAGATCGAGATCGAGCCCCAGCATCCCGGCCGGATAGCCGGTCCGCTCGCTCACCAGCCCCAGAAGGACGGCCTCCACCGCCGGGCCGGCCGGCTGGCCCGCCGGAGCGGCCGCCGGCGTTGGCGCTGCCGGCTGCAGCCGCGCCAGGTGGCCGATGATCTGGCGCAGGCTGCGCATCCGCCCCACCTCTTCCATGGCCAGGCCGGCCGCGGGTAGGCCCAGGGCGGTCTCCAGGCTGGTCAGGATCTCCACCCTCTTGATGGAGTCGATGCCCAGATCTGCCTCCAGATCGAGATCGAGGCCCAGCATCTCGGCCGGATAGCCGGTCCGCTCGCTCACCAGGCGCAAAAGCACCGCCGCCGGGTCGGCCGCCTTGGCTGCTGGTGCTGGCGCCGCGGCCGGGGCCGGCGGCGGCGAAGGTACCGGCGGCGGGGTGGCCGCTGGCTGCGGCCTGGCCGGGGCTGGTGGCGCCGCTGCCGGCGCCGCGGGCCTGGCCGGGATCTCCGCTGCCGGCATCGCTGGCAGCGGGGTGGCGCTGGCGCCGCCCAGATAGGCGGTCATCACCTCCTGCTGGGTGGCCAGAAACTGCTGCATGAGGCGCTGGAACTCGCCCAGCACCGCATCGAGGCCGGGCTGGGGGGCGCCGGCTCCCGCCAGCGGTGCCGCAGCCGGCAAGGGGATGGCCGGCGGTCCGGCCGGCAACGGCGCCTCCGAGCGAGCGAGGACCTCCGCCGGCGGTTGATCCAGGATCGGCCGGGCCGGCGCCGGCTCGCTGGCGGGCCAGGCGCGGCCGCCGTCCACCAGCCAGGTGCCGGCCGGATAGCTCCTGGCGGCAGCCGGCCCGGACAGGCCCTCCGGGTCCACGGGGAGCAGCTGGCGGCCGGCGAAGAGCCGGTCGAGATGCACCGGCACGCCGGCGGCCAGGAGCTGGCCCAGGCCGTGCAACAGGCCAGCAAGACCGGCGTGCTCGGCGCTGTCCAGGGCCACGGTCGTATGCGGCCGGCCGGCCAGGATCTGGCGGGTCAGGTTGGCGAGCACGCTCTTCGGGCCCACCTCGACAAAGATCCGCGCCCCGGCCTGGTACATGGCCTCGATCTCGTCCACAAAGGCCACCGGGGTCACGATGTGGTCGGCCAGCAGGCGGGCGTAGCCGGCAGTCTCCTCCGGATAGGGGCCGGCCAGGGTGTTGGAGAAGACCGGCAGCCGGGGCGGCCGGAAGGCGGCCGTGGCCAGGAGCGGGGCAAAGTCCGCCTGGACCGGCGCCATGAGGGGCGAATGGAAGGGGCAGGAGACCGGCACCGGCGAGACCTTGAGGCCTTGGCTGGCCAGGATCCCGGTGGCCTCGGCCACGCCGGCCTGGCTGCCGGCGACCAGGGTCTGGCGGGGGGAGTTGCAGTTGGAGGGCCAGACCGCGGCCACCCCTTCCAGGGCCGCCGCCACGGTCTGGCGGTCCGCTTCCACCGCCGCCATGGTACCCAGATCCTGGCCGGCCGCGGCCAGCATCAGCCGGCCCCGGGCGGAGGACAGGGCAAACAGGGTCTCCTCGTCCAGCACCCCGGCCGCCCAGAGGGCCACATATTCGCCGTAAGAGTGGCCAGCGGTCATCGCCGGCCGCACCCCCAGGCTGGCCAGCAGGCGGCACAGGCCCACATCCGCCGCTCCCATGGCGGGCTGGGCAACATCGGTGCGGGTGAGGCGGCGGCGTGCCTCCCTGGCCGCTCCTTCGTCGAAGGCCGGCGGCGGGAAGACCAGGGCGGAGAGCGGCGTCTCCAGCCGGCCGGCCAGCAGGCGGTCAGCAGCCTCGAAGGCCCCCGCCACCTCCGGAAAGAGCACCGCCAGATCCCGGAGCATGTCCGGGTACTGGGAGCCCTGGCCGGGAAAGAGGAAGGCCACCTGACCGGCGGCTGTCGGGGTGAAGCGGCCGTAGATGCCCCGGCGGTCGTCCAGCTCCTCGCTGCCGGCAGCCAGGGCGGCCCGGGCCTGGGCCAGCCGCGCCGCCAGCTCCTCCCGGCTGGTCGCCACCACCGCCAGCCGCACCGGGCCTTGGCCCCAGGCTCGCCACAGCCCCAGGGCCAGATCCCCCAGGGCCGGAGCGGCACCGTTCGCCAGCGCCGCGGCCAGGCGCTCCAGCCGCTCGGCCAGCATCGGCCTGGTCTCGCCGGCCAGGACAAAGAGCTCCGCCGGCCAGTGGTCCCGCACCGCCGGCCTGACCGGAAGATCGGCATCGTGCTCCTCGAGCACGGCGTGGAAGTTGGTGCCGCCGAAGCCGAAGGCGGAAACCCCGGCCCGGCGGGGGGTGACGCCGGCGGCCAGCCAGGGCCGGGTGGCGCTGTTGACGTAGAAGGGGCTGCCGGCCAGGCTGGCGTTGGGCCTTGTCACATGCAGGGTGGGCGGCAGCACCCGGTGGTACAGGGCCAGGGCCACCTTCATCATGCCCGCCACGCCGGCGGTGGTCTTGGTATGCCCGATCATGGACTTCACCGAGCCCAGGGCACAGGAGGCGGGCTTGGCCGCGGTCACCGCGAAGACCTGCCGCAGGGTCTCGATCTCGGCCCGGTCGCCCACCACGGTGCCGGTGCCATGGGCCTCGATGAGCCCGACGGTGTCCGGGCCGAAGCCAGCCTGGTGGTAGGCCCGGACCAGGGCGCGCGCCTGGCCCTCGGGACGGGGCGCGGTCAGCCCCTTGTCCCGGCCGTCGCTGGAGCCGGCCACCGCCTTGATCACCGCGTAGATCCGGTCCCCGTCCCGCTCGGCATCGGCCAGCCTTTTGAGCACCAGCACCGCCACCCCCTCGGAGATGGCGATGCCGTCCGCCGCCTCGTCGAAGGTGCGGCAGCGGCCGGTGGGGGAAAGGGCGTGGGTCTTGCTGAAGGAGAGGAAGGCGAAGGGGCTTTGCACCGTGTCGCCGCCGCCGGCCAGCACCAGATCGCAGGCCCCGGCGGTCAGCTCCCGCACCCCGGCGTAGACCGCGGCCAGGGAGGCGGCGCAGGCCGCATCCACCGTGTAGTTGGGACCGCCGAGATCAAAACGGTTGGCCACCCGGCCGGCGGTGACGTTGAGCAGGATGCCGGGGAAGGAGTCCTCCGTCCACTCCGGCAGCCGGTCCAGGAGCCAGGCCGCCTCCGGGCTGGTCATCCGGGAGAGGACCGAGCGCAGGGCATAGAGCTGGCCCAGCTCGGCGGTGCCGCCCCCCACCCCCAGGACCACCGCGGTGCGCTCCCGGGGGAAATCCCGGTCCTCGTACCCGGCGTCCGTAAGGGCCGCCCGCACCGCCTCCAGGGTGATGAGATGCAGGGGCTCGACAAAGGGGATGGTGGCCGGTGGCATGCCGTAAGCCAGGGGATTGAAAGGCACGGGGTCGAGAAAGCCGCCCCAGCGGGATACGACCTTGTCCCGGGCCTTGGGATCCGGATCGAAGTAGTGGCGCCAGTCCCAGCGGCTGGCCGGCACCTCGGTCACCGCGTCGTGGCGGTCCAGGATGTTCTCCCAGAAGCCGGCCAGGTCTGAGGCGCCGGGGAAGAAGCCGGCCATGCCGATGATGGCCACATCGCAAGACGCCGGCCGCCGCGGCTCCTGGCCGGCGGCCAGGGCCGGCGGCGGGCAGGCGGCCAGGAGATCGGCGCTGGCCGCCACCGCCTGGTGCAGGCCGGCGATGCTGGCAGGCCGGTCGTGGAGGGCCGCCAGCTGGCCGATGAGATACAGCCCCTCCGCCTCCTGAGCCGTCCGGTCCAGGGCGCGCTCCGGGACCTGGGGCGCTTTGGGGTCCGCGGCGAGGCCCTTGGCGGCCATGCGCAGCCGGCCGCGGGTGAGCCCCTCCAGGCGGGCGCCGGCCTCGGCCGCCGGCAGCCCCTGGCGGAGCAGGCGCCGCCGCTCGGCCGTAAAGGCCGCGGCAAAGGGGGTGGGCACGCAGCGGCTGGCGTGTCCCGGGCTGGTCTCCAGGAGGACCGTGTCCTGGCAGCGGATCGCCTCTTCCTGGAAGCCGGGGAGGATGGCGCCGGTGGCCACCGCCTCGGCGGTGAACAGGTAGCCGGTGCCCATGAGGACGCCGATGGCCATGCCGCGGGCCACCAGCGGCGCGGCAATGGCCGCCACCATGGCGCTGGAGCGGGCGTCATGGATGCCGCCGGCAAAGAGGATCTCGTAGCGGCTGGCCTCGGTCGCCGGCACGGCCGCAAGCAGCAGCGACACCGCCTGCTCCCAGAGAAGAAAGCTGGAGCGCGGTCCGACATGGCCGCCGCATTCCCGGCCCTCGAAGATGAAGCCGGTGGCGCCCCGGTCCAGGAACATCCGGAGCAGGCCGGCAGACGGCACGTGGGTGAAGACCCGGATGCCGGCAGCGGTCAGGGCCTCCACCTGCTCCGGCCGGCCACCGGCCAGAACCGCCAACGGTGGCGCCAGCTCGGTCAGGGCCGCAAACTGCTCCTCCCGCAGCTCCGGCCGGGCAAAGCCGATCACCCCCACCCCCCAGGGCCGCTCCCCAAGCAGGGTCCGGGTCTCGGTCACCAGGGACCGGATCTCCGGGCCCCGCAGCCAGGACAGGGCCAGACACGGCAGGCCGCCCCCCTCGGCCACCGCCAGGGCAAAGGCCGGCCGGTCGCTCACCTGGGCCATCGGCCCCTGGACAATGGGATAGGCGGTGCCCAGGGAGCGGGCCAGGGGAGCACCCTGGGCCAAGGCCTTCTGCTCGGCCGCCAGCGTCACCTGCTCGTCCACTGCCCGCCGCAAGGCCGCAAGCACCCCGGCCACGGTACGGAAGCGGCGGGCATACGGGACAGCCAGGGCCGCGTCCTGGCCCAGGGGCCAGACCGCCTCCTCCAGGGCTCCCCAGCCCAGGGCCTGGCCGGCGGCCTGGCGCCAGCGCTCGGCCGCCCCGGGCCCGGGCTCGTCCGCCAGCTCCAGGCCAAAGAGCCGCAGCCGCTCCCAGGCGCCTTTGGCCGGCCGGGCCAGGCAGCGGAGCTGGGCGAGGCCGCCGCCCCCCAGACAGACCGTCTCGCCGCCATCCATCCGCTCGAGAAAGGCGGTCACCGCCTCCGGCAGCCCGGCCTCCCGGCAGGCCAGGAGCTGGCTGTCCAGGACCACCCCTGCGGCACCCGCCACATACGAGGCGGCGGCGGTATGAAGACCGATGCCGCCCTGCACCCAGACCGGCAGGCTGACCCGGTCCAGCAGGCGCTGGAGCAAAATGAAGGCGGTCTCCTCCCCCACAAGGCCCCCCGCCTCGTTGCCCTTGGCGAGGAGGCCGTCGGCACCGGCCGCCTGGGCGGCCAGGGCCGCCGCCTCGTCGCAGACCTCCGCGATCACCACCAGATCCCGGTCGTGGAGCAGC
>JBFMBH010000154.1 GCA_040755095.1 Thermodesulfobacteriota bacterium | reverse complement strand
TACCCCTTCCCCTGGCAGGCCCGGGCCTTCTTTGTGCCCCGGGGCACCCCCAACACGGTGGCCACGGTCTTTGGCGGCCAGGCCCTGTGCGACCTCTTCGAACGGACCGGCGACGAGGGGCTGTTGGCTGCCGCCCAGGCCAGCTGCCGCTTTCTGTGCGAGCATCTGGTGCTCATGGAGGATGGCCAGCGGCTGTGCTTCGGCTACGTGCCCGGGGAGGGCACCCGGGTCCACAACGCCAATCTCCTGGCCGCCTCCCTCCTGGGCCGGGTCCATCGGCTGACCGGCGACACCGGTCTCCTCACACGCTCCGCCAAGGCGGTGCGCTACTCCATGGAGCACCTGGATCCCGAGGGCGACTGGCCGTACGGCGAGCGCCACCACCACCGGTTCGTGGACAGCTTCCACACCGGCTTCAACCTGGTGGCGGTCCACTCCTGGAGCCGGGACACCGGCGACCACACCTGGCTGGCGGCCCTGGACCGGGCCTGGCACCGCTACTGGTCGGTGTTCTGGCTGCCGGACGGTGCCCCCCGCTACTACCGCCACCGCACCTATCCCCTGGACATCCATGCCTCGGCCCAGGGCATCGTCACCGGCGTGCGGCTGGCGGACCGCCATCCGGCGGGCCTGGAACGGGCGGCCTGGGTGGCGTCCTGGGCGATCCGGCATTTCCAGAGCCCGGCGGGCAGCTTCGCCTGCCGCCGCACCCGCTGGGGCACTGTCCGCATCCCCTACCTGCGCTGGGCCCAGGCCTGGATGCACTACGGCCTCAGTCTCCTGGCGTCGGCTCCGTAACCGAAATCAAACCAACCCCTCACCGAGCCCAAATGATCACGCACCAAGACTGGGTAGCACTGAAGACGGAGCCGAATACGGTGCGCGCGATCATCTTGGAGGCCTTGCCGGAGGGGGGGAGGTATGGAGCGCCGATCCATCATGCTGTTCGGTTGTCGCATCGATGTCCTGACCATGGACGAAACCATCCAGCACGTGGATGAGATCGTGCGGGCGCGCCAGCCGCGCCAGCACGTGGTGGTCAATGTCGCCAAGCTGGTGGCCATGTCCCGGGACCCGGAGCTGCGGGCCGTCGTCAACGGCTGCCACATGGTCAATGCCGACGGCATGCCGGTGGTCTGGGCGTCGCGCCTCCTCGGCCGCCCGCTGCCGGAGCGGGTGGCGGGGGTGGACCTGTTCCAGCGGCTGGTGGAGCACTGTGCGGCGAGCGGCCTGCGGCCGTACTTCCTGGGCGCCCGGGAGGAGGTGGTGGCGGAGACGGTGCGGCGCTTCCGGGTCCGCCATCCGGCCTTGCAGGTGGCCGGCTTCCGCAACGGCTACTTCAGCCCGGAGGAGGAGCCGGAGGTTGCCGCGGCCATCCGGGCCAGCGGCGCCGACCTGCTGTTCGTCGCCTTTCCGTCCCCCAAGAAGGAGATGTTCCTCAACCGCTGGATGGCCACCATGGAGGTGCCGTTCTCCATGGGGGTGGGCGGCAGCTTCGACATCGTCGCCGGCAAGACGAAGCGGGCCCCGGTCTGGATGCAGGCCACCGGTCTGGAATGGTGCTACCGCCTCTGCCAGGAGCCGACCCGGATGTGGAGCCGCTACGCCTCCACCAATCCGGTCTTTCTGTGGATGGTGCTGCGCACCCTCATCACCGGCCGCGAGCCGAGCCTGGGCGCGTCATGAAGCTCCTCCTGGTGGCCGGCGCCCGGCCCAATTTCATGAAGATCGCGCCCCTGGTCCGGGCCTTGGCCGCCCGCCATGGCCGCGGCGGGAATGGCCAGACGAGTTGGCGTCTGGTCCACACCGGCCAGCACTACGACTGGCAGATGTCCGGGGTCTTCTTTGCCGAGCTGGGCATCCCGGTGCCCGACCATTTCCTGGAGGTAGGCGCCGGCTCCCACGCTGTACAGACCGGTGCCATCATGGCGGCCTGCGAGAAGGTCTGCCAGAAGGAAGAGCCCGATCTGGTCGTGGTGGTGGGGGACGTCAACTCGACCCTGGCCGCCAGCCTGGCCGCCAAGAAGCTGGGCATCCGGGTGGCCCATGTGGAGGCGGGGCTCAGAAGCTTCGACCGCACCATGCCGGAGGAGATCAACCGGCTGGTCACCGATGCCATCGCCGACCAGCTCTTTGTCACCGAGGAGAGCGCCCGGGAGAACCTGCTGCGGGAGGGCAAGGATCCGCGCGCCATCCACCTGGTGGGCCACGTCATGGTGGACAACCTCTTCCACCAGCTGGCCCTCCTGGAACTGGCGCCACCGCTCCAAATCCTGGACATCAAGCGGCAGCTGGGGAGCTATGCCTTTCTCACCCTGCACCGGCCGGCCAACGTGGACGACGCGGCCACCTTGACCGGCATCGCCGCTGCCGTGAACGCCATCGCCGAGGAGCTGCCCGTGGTCTTCCCGGTGCACCCTCGGACGAGCCAGGCCATCGCGCGGCTGGGGCTGACCTTCCACCCGGGAGTCCGGCAGCTGCCGCCCTTGAGCTTCCGGGAGGCGTTGACGCTCTGGGCGGATGCGGTCGTGGTCCTCACGGACAGCGGCGGCCTGCAGGAAGAGACCACGGCCCTGGGCGTGCCCTGCCTCACCCTGCGGGAAAACACCGAGCGGCCGGTAACCATCACCACGGGCACCAACCGGCTGGCTGGCACCAGCCGGGACAGCATCCTGGCCGCCTTTGCCCGGTTCCAGCACAGCCCGCCACTCCCGGCCCGCCGGCCGCCCCTGTGGGACGGCCGGGCCGCCCGGCGGATCATCGACATCCTCAGCGAACAGCCATGTCCATGCCCGCAGCCCCACGACGGTCAACAAGCCCAGGCCTTCACGCCCTGTTGCCCTTAGGCATCCTGACGACCTTCCTGGTCAGCCACTGGCCGGCCCTGGTCAAGCTCGCCGGCCGGTGGGACAACGGCGACAACTCCTACGGCTATCTGATCGTGCCCCTCTTCCTGTACCTGTGCTGGGAGGAGCGGGCACGGTTCCGCTTCGGCGAGCTCAGCTGGAACAGCTGGGGACCTCTGCTCATCGGGCTGTCAACCGCCATGCTGCTGGCCGGGGAGCTGGGCTCCATGGAGACCCTGGCCTATGCCGGCATCTGGATGGCAGCTGTTGGCACCGGCGTCACCCTCTATGGCTTACGCCTGCGCCTCCTGGCCTTCCCCTTTCTGGTGCTCCTGTTCCTGGTGCCCCTGCCCTCCTACCTCAATGGTCTTCTGACCTTCCGCCTGAAGATGGCGGCCAGTTCCCTGGCGGTGGCGGGTCTGCAGTGGGTGGGGCTTGCGGTTCTCCAGCAGGGCAACATCATCGACCTGGGTAGCGGCCGGCAGCTGCAGGTGGTGGATGCCTGCTCGGGCCTGCGCTATTTCGTGCCCCTGGTCCTGACCGGCCTTCTTGTTGGCCGCTTCTTCGTGCCCCGGCTCTGGTCGCGCCTGCTCCTCCTGGCCCTGGTCCCGCCCCTGTCGGTGGCCATCAACGGCCTGCGGATCTGGGTGACCGGGATTCTCATGGCCGCCGGCCATGGCGAGCTGGCCCAGGACCTCTACCACGACTTCACCGGCTGGATCGTCTTCCTGGGTGGCGGCGGCGCCCTGCTCCTGGCCGCCATGCTCCTGAAGGCCCTGGGCCGGCAGGGTCAGGCCAGGCCGATGCCCGACCCCGGCGGCCGCCAGCTGGCCGGCCTGGCCCGCCCCCTGGCCCTGGCCGCAGCAGCCTCGGCCCTCTTCGCCGGCAGCGGCTGGGCCCTGGCCCATCTGCCCTCCCTGCACCAGCCACCCGAACGTGCCACCTTCGACCACTTCCCCATGCAGCTCGGCCCCTGGCAGGGGAAGGCCCAGCCGCTCTCCCCGGAGATCCTGGACAGCCTGTGGTCCGACGACACCCTGTCCGCCACCTTCACCCACACCGCCACCGGCCGGCAGCTCAACCTGCTCATCCCCTATTACCGCCACCAGGGCACCCAGCATACCGCCCATGCCCCCCAGGCCTGCCTCTTGGGCAGCGGCTGGATCATGGTCCAGGAGGAGGACCGGGAGATCGACCTGGGCGACCGGCACATCCCCGTCCGTACCATGCTCCTGGAGCGGGACGGCAGCCGCCTTCTCGCCAGCTACTTCTTCGCCCAGCGGGGCCGCTTCCTCACCAGCCCCTGGCAGAACAAGCTGGCCCTCATCGAGGACGCGCTGACCCGGCGCCGCACC
Organism: Thermodesulfobacteriota bacterium; assembly: GCA_040755095.1. Lineage (NCBI taxonomy): Bacteria > Pseudomonadati > Thermodesulfobacteriota > Thermodesulfobacteriota bacterium. The sequence continues at coordinate 6,179 of JBFMBH010000154.1, read as the reverse complement.
GACGGCGCCCTGGTGCGCATCGAGCTGCCCCTTCTGGAGGGCGAGGACGTGGCCACCGCCCAGCCGCAGCTTACGGCCTTTCTGCGCCTCGTCTGGCCGCTGCTGCCGGAGTATGTGCCAGGGTGAGGCGACCCGATCGGGGGGGTACGAAAGCCCAGGCGGCTGTGCTGTCCGAAGGGAGAGGAACGGTTGCGACGGCGTGGGAGAAGGGCGGGAGCAGTCAGACAAAGGGGTTGAAGTGAGATAGCGACATCCAGGAGGACAAACGATGCAGACGAACGAGGTGTCATTCCGCCAGCGCCTGACCGGGCTCTTGTGCCTGGCCGTCGTGCTGGCGGCAGGGGCCGCCGCGCCATTCCCGGTCCAGGCGGATATCATCGGCAGCAGCGGCCTCCTGGAAGGCAGGGCCAACCACACCGCCACGCTCCTGCCGGACGGCAGGGTGCTCGTTGCCGGTGGGATGACCAGTGATCCTCGACTGGGAGACATCGCCTTGAACAGCGCCGAGATCTACGAGCGATCCGGAGACCGACAGCTTCGCCTTCACCGGCTCGATGCAGGAGGACCAGGGCATGGGACGGGCATACCATACCGCGACCCTGTTGCCGGACGGCAAGGTTCTGGTCACCGGGGGGATGTCCTGGTACGGTGGCGCGGCCGGAACCTGGTTCAACCTCAACGTGGAGGTCTACGATCCGGCCATCCGGCGCTTCGACCAGGTTGGCTGGCTGTCTTCGCGGCTCATGTCGTCCACGGCCACCCTCCTTCAGGACGGTCGGGTGCTCATCGCCGGTGGCAAGGATCGGCAGGGAGGGGCAAGCGGGCGATACCTGTACTCGGCTGGAGTCTTTCTCTACCAGGATCCTGAGATCATCATCCACAGGCTCACCGTTGGATCGGAAGCACCCGCCTCCGGCGTGGCGATCGCGATCGACCCGCCCGACATCTTCGGCGCGGCCGCCGGTGCCACTGCGGCGTCGCGGCATTACCGCGAGGACACCGCCGTGACCCTGGCCGCCCCCCTCACCGCGGCCAACGGCAACGCCTTTGCCCGCTGGGACGGCTGCGACAGCACGAGTGGTCCCCAAGCCTCCCGATGCACCGTGGCCATGGATGAGGAGCGGGTGGTCACGGCCGTCTTTGCTCCGGCAGCAGCGGATCCCCTGGCCGTCACTGCTGTCAGTCCGGCCTCCGGACCGGCCACCGGCGGCACCAGCGTGACCATTACCGGCACCGGCTTCGGCGCCAGCCAGGGCACCGGCGCGGTCAGCTTCGGCGGTGTGGCTGCCACAGTCAATTCCTGGGCCGACCGCCAGATCATGTGCACCGCCCCTGCCCACAGCGCCGGCACGGTGGGGGTGACGGTGCGGGACAGCAGCGGCCGGTCCGTCACCAAGTCTGCAGCTTTGTGACCAAGGTCAGCCCTCCAGGTCTGGAACGCCACCGACCGGCCACGCATGGTGGAGGTTAAGACCGGCTTCGTCCAACCTGGCGGAAGGAAGATACCGATCGGTAACCGCCTTCCGGAGGTGACCCTGCCGCCGGGTTTCGAAACCGAGATCCCGCTCCTCGATTTCCGCTGGCCGCCGGGCCTGGAGCATGGAGACTGGCAGGACTATGTGGTCATGGAAGACCCGGCGGACGGTTTGGATATCGACCGCGCGGAGCAATATTTCCATTCGATGATGAATCCGCGTTGACCGTATTCGTCGCCGCCCGGGAGCGGACGTGGCGTGGGAAGAACGCCCCAGCGCCGCATAGAAGACTTCAATTCTCCACACAAAGGAGGAAACGTTCATGATGATCACTCGTCGGCACCTCCTGCTCGTAGCTCTGCTCTTGGGATGGCCTGGACATGTTCATGCCACCGAATACTACGTGGATACATCCTCGTTGGGCGGCAGCTGTTCGGATGCCAACAGTGGCACACAAGAAGCGCCGTGGTGCACCCTAGGACGCGCCAATAGTCAAGTTGGACCTGGCGACACCGCCTTCATCCGACAAGGCACGTATCACGAGACGATTCAACCCGTGCGCTCAGGAGAGTCAGACCGACCGATCACGTTCATGTCATTCAATGGCGAGGCGGCCTGCATCACCGGCGTGTACGGTAGCAAAAGAGGTTACGCCGCTTCGCTCGAGAACAGGAGGCATATTGTGCTCGACTCGATCTCCTTCGATGGGAGGGACCCCAATGGAAACAGCTACTCACATGTCGGCATCTACCTGAACAACAGTCAATACGTGGTGATTCGTAACTGCACAATCGCGAATTTCCAGAAGTATGACAACTCAGTAGGCTATGGCATCTGGGCAAGAGAGGATGTCAACTACCTCGGCATTGACGGATGCTCTGTTCATCACAATGGAACTGAAGATGCGAACAAACAAAATGGTGCCAACATCCACATTTTCGGCAAACCAGGCGGCATCATGGGCAATATTGTCATCAAGGATAGCGAGTCATACAACAGCTGGACTGAAGACGGTTTACAGATTGGCATGCGAGGCCTGGTAACCGATGTGCTCATTGAGAACTCTGAATTCCATGGCAACAAGGAAGACGGCATTGACATGAAGGAGGTGGAAAGAGTGACCGTCCGGAACTGCGACCTCTGGGGTCACCAGGTATCCCCGACAGGTGGTGGCGCCGGCATCGTCATTCACAAAGGAGCCAGAGATGTTTTGGTTGAGCAGTCCCGATCTCATGGCAACGACTATGGCTTCACCATCCAGTACAACAGCAATGGAACCTCCAGGAGCACAGAACGTATCACGGTTCAGCAATCAGATATCTACGAGAACCGCCTGTTTGGCATCCATGTCGCCGGTGGGTATTGGGCTGGGCCCATGGAAGGAATGCTCAGGGATATCTATCTGTACAACAACACGATCTACGACAACAGTACCGGAGTGTGGCTTTTTGCCCACCAAGCCGGCGATGTAACGTCAGTGGTGCTGCGCAACAACATCTCGTGGCTGAACGAGGCTTCCGATTTCTCCGTCCACTCGGACCGTATCAAGGATCTTGACACGGACTTCAACGACTTCCCCGGTGCAAGTGTCGAGCGAACCCTCTATTGGCACGACGGATTAAGAACACTGGGCGAATTTCAGGCCGTTTCGGGCCAGGAGGCGCACTCACTGGCCGAGGATCCGCTCTTCCGCGACCCGGCCGCCGCTGGCTTCTCCCTGCAGGAGGATAGCCCAGCCATCGACCGCGGAACCGACGTTGGCCTGGAGTTCAATGGAAGCGCCCCTGATTTGGGCGCGCATGAAACGTCTCTCAGGCTATGACCAGGACCTCTGTCAGAGCAGCGAAGTCTTCAGCTTTGTGACCTATTGACCACAAGTTCAGACGTTCACATGACCTGGTCAACGCGCCTGCAGAAGAAGCTTCAGGATGCACGGCTGGCCAACAAGAAGAAGCGGCTGGCGATCTTCAAGGGCGTCGTCGCCGGCATGCCGCGGCCGCTGCGGGTAGTGGATCTTGGGGGCACCGCTTCCTTCTGGACTGCCTGGGGCTTTGGGCACGACGGTGACCTGCGCGTGACCCTGGTGAACAACCACGAGCAGGACCGGACCAATGTCGGCTACGACAACTCCATTCCATACGTCAAGGAGGAGATCAATGACGTCCGGCATCTCACCGCCGATTGTCTGAAGGAATTCGACCTGGTCTTCTCCAATTCGATGATCGAGCACCTGACGAGCCACGAAGAGCAGTTTCACCTGGGACTGACCATCGAACAATCTGGCGTGGCCTTCTTCGTGCAGACTCCGAACAAGTATTCCATTGTCGACCCCCATTTCCCGCATCCGCTGGTGCCCTTTTTCGGCGCCTATCCGAAAACGATTCAAGGCCTGCTCCTGACCATGAACCGTCTGGGAAGTGGCGCCAGGGCAGCCAGCCTGGCGACAGCCAGGGGGCGGCTACGCTACTACCACCCGGTTTCTGCCGGCCAGCTGCAAGCCATGCTCCCTTCTGGCCAACTGGTCAGAGAACGGTTCTTAGGGTTCTGCCATTCGCTGATCGCCATCCGGCGTTGAAAATCCGGATATCGCGGTGGCAGCCGGGATCGAGACCGGGTGACGGGAGATCTGCACGAGATGCATCGCAGCCTGCTGGGCTTCATCGCTGTTGTGTCATGCCTCCTGGCTCCTGCCTGGGCCCAGGCTGGGGTCTATTTCTTCGCCAAGGTCAATGGGAGTCCCTGCTTCGCCACCACCGGCTGGCCCAGCGCGCACGCCGAGACCCGGCAGCCGGGCACCCTGGCCGAGCTGGTGCAGGCCGCCGGACCGTACGATGTCATCCTCATCTCCGGCGGCACCGATGGCGCGGTCTACGGCGCCGCGGAGCTGGGCGCCGGCGGGCTCCTGGTCGGCGACGCCCAGACCGGGCTTGTCATCCGTGCTGCCAAGGCCGGCGACCCTGAAAACGCTGGCCACGCCGGGCCGGTGGTCTTTGACGGCGTCACCCTGGCGGACAGTCATACCGTCCGCATCCAGGCGTCGTGCACCCTGGCGGGCCTCGAATTCCGCCACAGCCCGCCCGGCTGGTCCCCGCTCCGGTTGCAGGAGGATCTGGCCCCCGGGGCCGCGGTGCGCCTCGATCACTGCCGGTTCATCGACAATCGGGGCGGCAACGTTGCCGGCGGTACCGGGGGCGCCATCACGTTCGCCAACCGCCACCACGTGCAGCTGGCCATCGACGGCTGCGTGTTCGCCGGCAACCAGGCGCGCTCCCGGGGCGGCGCCCTTGGGGTGCGGAATGCGGACGTGGTGATCAGCGGCAGCCTCTTTGCGAGCAACAGCACCGAGCCCGGCTTTCAGGGCAGCGGCGGCGCCATTGCCGTCGAGGCCGGCAACAACCGGCTGGTCATCTCCGGCACCCGGTTTCTGGCCAACCAGGCCGGGCATTCCGGCGGCGCCATTTACTCCTACGGCAGCGACCTGACCGTCGAGGGCAGCACCTTTGCCGGCAACATCGCCAACGCCGAGCTCAAGGCACCGTTTTCCGCCGGCGCGGCGATCAACTTCTCCGCTGGCAGCGGAACCGGCTTCTCCCGCCTGGCGGTCGCCAGAAGCTCGTTCACCGACAACATCTCCAGGAATACGGCGGAAATCGGCGCCGATGGCGCTGCCATCTATGTCAGCGGCCGGGATGAGGACGAGGTCGGCCCGGTGGACTGGCCGGTTATCGCCACGATCACCGACTGCGCCATCCGGCGGAACCATGCCCATCAGGGGGCAGGACTCTATGTCTCCCGGTACGCCAGCGCGGTGGTGGAGGCTTGCGTCTTCGACAGCAACTGGACCTACTTCTTCGGCGGGGCATCGGTCCGGGGCGGCGAGCCCGCGAACAGCGAGGGCTGCACCACCGTCTACCGGCACTGCGCGTTTGGGGGCAACCGGTCCGGCTTTGACGAGAACGGCCAGCCCGGCGTCAAGGCCGGCGGCGGCGGTGCCATCCAGGTCCGGCGGCACCCCTGCGTTGAGATCCTCTCCTGCTCGTTTCTGGGCAACCAGGTGGGAGGCGGCGGCACGCCCCGGGGCAGCAGCATCTATATCACGGACGGCTTGGGCGCCTTTGCCGGCGACCGGGCACGGAGCATCCTGGCCCGCTCCGTTTTCGCCGCCGGCACCGGTGATGCCCGCGGCGCCGAGATCTTTGCCGAGGAGGATGGTGGTTGGCCAGCCTGGATGCAGGTGAGCGAGAACGCCTTTTCCGCCGGCAGCTATACTTCGATCATCGCCGACACCGGCACCCTGGAGCTGCCGGCCAAGCGCCTGCTGTCCGCCGCCCTCGCCCATCGCCTCGCCCTGGAGCGCCGCCTCCGCCAGCTGGGCGTGCCCGGGCCGTAACCGCCACCGCGGTGCGCGTCAGGAATACAGGAGAGTTGCCATGCGCGGAGCGCACCCGAATGGGTGAGATGCCGGAAGTTGGCCACGGTGGCCTCCCACAAGTCCTATGGGTCCTGTAAGTCCCATGAGGCCATGGGAGCCATGGGACCTGTGGGTTGCCATACGCAGGGCTCCAAAAAGAGATGAACACCGATTTTCGCGGACCCTGAAATCGTCACTCAGGGATAACATTCTCGCCTTGGGGAACCCTTGTAGATGCTGTCGTGGAGCCATTGAAGCGAATTTCGCCGCTCTTATATCGTTATTGAGTATGA
>JBFMBH010000153.1 GCA_040755095.1 Thermodesulfobacteriota bacterium | reverse complement strand
CTGGCCGCCGGCGGCCTGCGGGTGCAGGCCGACCTCACCCGGGAGCATCTCATCGCCATGGCCGCCAACATGACCCGCAAGATGCGGGTGGCCTCCCTGCGGGTGGACGGGGCCAAGGCCGGTATCGCCCGGGATCCCGCGGCTCCCGGCAAGGCGGCGGCCCTGGCCCGCTTCCTGTCGGCCATCCGGCCCTACATCGAGCAGCGCTACTCGGTGGGACCGGACCTGAACCTGCGCATGGAGGAGCTGGAAGCGGCCGGCCGCGGCCTGGGCCTGGCCAGCGTCAAGATGGCCATCGCCCGGGCCCAGGGGATCACGATCCCGGAGCTGGTGACCCGGATGCAGCTTTTGGAGGCTGTGCTGCCTGGCGGCCAGACCCTGGGCTGGCTGCGGGGCGGCTACGGGGTCGGCGCCGCGGTGCTGGCGGTCCTGCCCTGGCTGGGCCTTGCCCCCCGGGAGGCCCGGGTGGCGGTGCAGGGCTTTGGCGCCGTGGCCCGGAGCGCCCTGGCGGTGCTAGCCGCCGCCCAGGTGCGGGTGACCGCCATCGCCGATGCCAGCCACGCCCTGGTGGCCACCGGGGAGACCGGCCTGCCGGTGCCGGCCCTCCTGGCCCTCCCCGGCAACGGGCTGCCGCCGGCCGGCCCCGGCATGCGGGCTGCCGTTCGGGAAGCCATCCTGGAGACGCCTTGCGATTGTCTGGTGCCGGCCGCGGTGGAGCACGCCATCGACGACGACGCCTGGCCGCGGCTGGCCGCCCGGGCCGTGGTGCCGGGGGCCAATCTGGCGGTCACCGCTGCCGCGGCGGCCGGGCTGGCCAGCCGCGGGGTGCTGGTGCTGCCGGATTTCTTGACCGGCTGCGGCGGCTCCCTGTCCATGGAGGGCCTGTTCGGCCCGGCCGCCCGCCCCGAGCCCCAGGCTGTGCTCGACCATGTCTGCCGGCGGATGACCGCCCTGGTGGAGCGGGTCCTGACGGAAAGCCGCCAGGAAGGCCGGCCGCCCACCCAGGTCGCCCTGGACTGGTGCCGCCAGCCGGTGGCACCAGCTGGCGGGCCGCCCTACGGGCCGCTGCCCGCCGGCTGAGAGACGGGCGCGCATCCATTCCCCCACCCCGACCCTCCCCCGCTGGGGGAGGGAGACAGACCACCTGCCGTGGCGTCTGTACCCCCGACCTCCCCGCAGCGGGGGGAGGTCGGGAGGGGGGCCAATCGGTCACGGCCACGCCGCCTCAGACGCGGCCAGCCTGCACCTGCCACGCTTGCGAGGCCCCCCATGCCCAGCCATCCCATCGACTTTGCCATCCAGGCGGACGTCTTCTCCACCCGGGAGCTGGCGGCCATCTTCGACGAGGAGGCCCGCCTCGGCCGCTGGCTGGCCATCGAGGCGACCCTGGCTCAGGTGCAGGCGGAGCTGGGGGTGATCCCGGCGGCGGCCGCCGCCATCATCCGGGAACGGGCCCGGCTGGACGGCCTGGACCGGGAGGCCTTGCGGGCCGCCTATGGCCGCAGCCGCAACTCGATCCTGCCGCTGGTGGCCGCCCTGCGGCAGGCCTGCGGCCCGGAGGCCGGCGACTGGGTGCACCACGGGGTCACCACCCAGGACATCCTGGACACCGCGGCCGTGCTGGAGATCCGGGACGCTTTGGCGCTCATCTACCGGGACCTGCGCCGGCTGGAGGAGCTGGTGCTGGGGCTCGCCGAGCGCCACCGGGACACGCCCATGATCGGCCGCACCCACGGCCAGGCCGCCCTGCCCATCACCTTCGGCCTCAAGGCCGCGGGCTGGGCCCTGGAGATCCGGCGCCATCTGGAGCGGCTGCAGGCCATGGCGCCCCGGCTGCTGGTCGGCCAGCTGGGGGGCGCGGTGGGCACCTTGGCGGCCCTGGGCCCCCAGGCCGTGGCGGTGGCCGACCTGACCCTCAGCCGCCTGGGCCTGGGCTCGCCTCTTCTGCCCTGGCACAATGCCCGGGATACGGTGGCCGAGCTGGCGGCCGGGCTGATGCTGGTCACCGGCACCGGCGGCCGCATCGCCAACGAGATCTGCCAGCTGGGCCGCTCGGAGCTGCGGGAGCTGCGGGAGCCGGCGCCGGCCGGCGCCGCCCGCAGCAGCACCATGCCCCACAAGCGCAATCCGGTCCTGGCCCAGCGCGTCGTGGTCCTGGCCCGGCACGTCCGGGCCCTGGCCGGGGTGGCGGCCGAGGCCATGGGCCACGAGCACGAGCGGGACGGCCGCGCCCTGTGGTCCGAGTGGCTGGCCCTGCCCCAGATCTGTATTTACAGCGGCACGGCCCTCCAGTATCTTGGGAGGGTTGTGGAGGGCCTTGAGGTGGACAAGGAGCGCATGGCCGCCAATCTGGCCGCCGAGGGGGCCTTCCTGATGAGCGAATGGCTGCAGTTCCGGCTGGCCCCTTCCCTGGGCCGCGCGAAGGCCCAGCAGCGGCTGGGAGAGCTGGCGGCCCGCTGCCAGGCCTCCGGCCGCCCGCTGGCGGAGCTTGTGGCCGCCGATCCGGAGATCGGCTCCCTTCTCGACCCCGCCGATCTTGCCCGCCTGGAGCGGCCGGCAGACTACCTCGGCCAGACAGCCGCCCTGGTGGAGCGTGCCCTCCGGACGATCCGCGCCGCGCGAGACCTTGACCCGGTAAGCCTCCTTTCCGCATGACCGCCAGCTGCCTCCCCCGGGCCCATATCGTCGATTCCTTCCTCTTCGGCAACGGTTACGCGAGCCCGGAGGCCAGGCGGATTTTTTGCGACCGGCGCCGCCTGCAGCGCTGGCTGGAGGTGGAGGTCGCCCTGGCCGCCAGCCAGGCGGAGCTGGGCATCATCCCCCAGGCCGCTGCCGAGGCCTTGGCCGCCAGCGCCGATCTGGGCCGCTTCGATCTGGGGGCGATCAGGGCCGACTTGGCTACGAGCAGCCATTCCCTGATCCCGCTCCTGCGGGCCTGGCAGGCCCTGACCCCGGGCGAGGCCGGCGAATGGCTCCACTTCGGCGCCACCACCCAGGACATCCAGGATACCGCCCAGTCCCTGGAGCTCCGGGAGCTGTGTGATCTCGTCGACCGGGACCTGGTGCAGATCGGCCGGCTGCTGGCGGCGCTGGCGGCGGAGCACCGCGCCACCCTCATGGTGGGCCGCACCCATGGCCAGCAGGCCCTGCCCTACACCTTCGGGCTCAAGGCCGCCGGCTGGCTCGATGAGCTGACCCGGAATCGGGAGCGGCTGGCGGCCTGCCGGCAGCGGCTCCTGGTGGCCCAGCTCTTTGCCGGCGTCGGCACCATGGCCTCCCTGGGGCCCCAGGCGGAGGAGCTTCTGGCCCGTTTTGCCGGCAGGCTCGGCCTGGCGGTGCCGGCCACCAGCTGGCATGCGGCCCGGGATCGCAGCGCCGAGCTGACCGCGGTGCTGGCCCTGGTCACCGGTGGCCTGGCGCGGATCGCCAACGAGATCTGCCAGCTGGCCCGGGACGAGATCGGCGAGCTGGCCGAGCCCTTCCATTTCGGCAAGATCGGCAGCTCCACCATGCCCCACAAGAGAAACCCCGAGACCTGCGAGCAGATCGTGGTGCTGGCCCGGCTGGTGAAGAGCGCCGCCGGCGTGGGCTTCGACACTTTGGTGGGCGAGCACGAGCGGGACTACCGGGCGGTGCGCCTGGAGTGGGCGGCCCTTGCCGCCGCCGGCCTCTATGCCAGCGCCTGCACCGCCCTCAGCCGCCAGGTTCTGGCGGGCCTGACCGTGGACCGGGAGCGGATGGCGGCCAATGCCCGGGCCGCGGCGGAGCGGATCAACAGCGAGGCCTTGATGTTCCGGCTGGGCACGGTACTGGGCAAGCAGACCGCCCACCGGCTGATCTACCAGGCAGCCATGGCTGCCCACGACCGCGGCTGCTCCCTGGCCGAGGCCCTGGCCCAGCTGCCGGAGGTGGCCGGCCGCTTCCGGCGGGAAGAGCTGGGGGGCGACCTCAGGCCCGAAGCGGCCCTGGGCCAGGCCGCCTTCCTGGTGGACCGGCTGGTGGCCGAGGCCGGCCGCCAGCTGGCGACCCTGGCGCAGGCCCCGGATCGGCCCTGCCCCCTGGCCGGCGCCGATGGCTGTTGCCGGCTTTCGGATGCCCAGGTCTTTTGAGCCAGCCGCCGGCAACAGACCTTACTGATCACGAAGGAGCAGCATGGACAATCTGGGGCTGTACGTCACCGCAATCTGGCTGGGCGCCCTGCACGCCTTCGAGCCGGGCCATGGCAAGAGCCTGATCGCCGCCTACATGATCGGCTCCCGGGGCCGGGCCCTGGACGGCATCGTTCTGGGGCTGGTGGCCACCTTCACCCACACCTTCAGCGTCATCGTCCTGGGGGTGGTGGCGAAGGTCCTGGCCCGGTCGTACACCGAAGCCCAGCTCCATGGCAGCCTTGGCCTGGTCTCCGCGGTCATCATCCTGGGCGTCGGCATCTGGCAGCTGTACCGCCATGCTACCGGCAAGGTGGGACACAGCCACCGGCATCTGCTGGGCGGGCTTGGGCAGGGGCAGGGGCAGGCTGCACACGGACTGGAGCACGGACATGGGCACGGACGGCAGCACGGACATGAGCATAGCCACGGGGGGTACGGCCACGAGCTGGGGCATGCGCACGGGCATGGCGGCCACGGGCACGGCGGCCATGGGCTGGCGAGCCCGGCCGGGGCCAGCCGGTGGCAGCTCTTCCTGCTGGGCATGTCCGGGGGGCTGGTGCCGTGCCCGGCGGCCATCGCCACCCTTCTGGCAGCGGTGGGCTCGGGCCGCATCGCCGAGGGGCTGGCAGTGGCGCTCGCCTTCAGCCTGGGCCTGGGCATCGTCATGATGACCGTCGGCGTTGTCCTCTCCCAGGCCGGCCGGCTGACCGAAATGGTGGGCGAAAACCTGGGGCTGGCCCAGAAGATCGGCCTGGTGAGCGCCCTGGTGATCACCGGCCTGGGGCTTTACACCCTGTACCACTCCCTGCAGAGCCTTGGTGCGGCGGCCGGCTGATCGGCACGGCCGGCGCCGGCTCCCTGATCGGAGGTGCCATCATGACCAGGCGTTGTCTCCTGTTGGCCGGCATAGCCGGACTCGCCGTCCTTCTGACCGGCCAGGCGTGGGCCTGCGTCGGCCGTTTTCTCTTTGTCGGCACGGTCGATACCCCGCAGGGCCGGGTGCTGGCCGAGCTGGTGGCCCAGCTCATCAACGAGCGCACCGGCACCACGGTCAAGATCCGCTTCTTCGACGACCGGGCCAAGCTCTACCAGGCCTTGCGCTCAGCCAACGAGGAGGAGCGGGCGGACATCCTGGTGGAGGACACCGCCAGCGCCATGGCGATGCTCAAGCAGGAGCGGCTTCCCGAGGCCAATGCCGAGTACCTGGCTGCCAAGGAGGCCTATGAAAAGGAGCTGGGCCTGGTGTGGCTCAACCCCTTCGGCTTCCGCTCGGCCCAGGAAGGGGGCCCCACCACGGTGAGCGCCCCTGTGCTGCGCCAGGATGTGCTGGCCAACTTTCCCCTCCTGCCCCGGGTGCTCAACAAGCTGGCTGGCGCCATCGACGATGCGGCCTTTGCCGGCCTGGTCGGCGAGGTCCAGTCCGGCAACAAGCCCAACAACGTGGCCCGGGACTGGCTGCGGGCCAAGAAGCTCATCTGAGGACCGCCATGGGACGCCCTGCCGGCCGCTGCCGGCCCGCCCTGCTGGCGCTGCTCCTGGCCCTGGCCGGCAGCGCTCCCCCGGCCCTGGCCCACATCGACCCGGACGACACCCCGGATCCGGTGGCCGAGATGGAATACCGGATCCTCCTGGAATTCCAGCCCGAGGACACCGCAACCCGCAACAAGCTGGCCATGGTGCTGTTCCGGCTCGGCCGGCTGGGCGATGCCGAGGCGGAGCTGCGCCGCGTTCTTGCGGCGCAGGCCGACGACGCCGATGCCCTGGACGGGCTTGGCCTGGTGCAGGCCGCCCAGGGCCGGCCCGCCGACGCGGTCCGGTCCTTTGCCGCCGCCCGCCGGGCGCGGCCCGGTGACCTGGCGGTCCATCTTCACCTGGGTCAGGCCCTGGAGGCCCAGGGTGATCTGCCAGGTGCCGAGGCCGCCTACCGGGAAGGCTTGGCCGCAGGCCAGCCCGCAGCCGACCCCCAGGAGCGGACTGCGCTGGCCGCTGCCCTGGAGGCCTTGCGCCAGCGCACCGCTGGACGGCCCGGCGCCCCGTCCGGAGGTCAGCCATGAAGCGTCTCGTGTGGGCACTGCTGGCTCTGGCCGCCCTTGCCGGCTGCCAGAGCCAAGCGCCAGCCGGCAAGGAGCTCAGCGGCCCGGTTTACCGGATCGGCTACATGATCTGCAACTCGGAGAAGGAGACCCTGGCCCGCTTCACGGCCATGACCGCCTATCTGGAGCGAAAGTTGGGCATCCGCCTGGAGGCCGCGGCCATCGATACCGTCGACTTCACCCGGGAGGTGGAGGGCCTCCACTTCACCCACACCAACTCCCTCCTCTATGTGATCCTGCAGCGCCTGCACGGGGTCGAGGTCCTGGCGGCCGAGCGCAAGGGCTCCCTGGGCTTCCGCTCCCAGGGGGTGATCATGGTGCGGGCCGACAGCGCCATCCACGGCGTGGCGGATCTCAAAGGCCGCACCATGGCCTTCGGGCCCATGCTGGCGCCCACCGGCTTCATGAGTCAGGTTGCCCTGCTCATGGACAGCGGCCTCGACCCGGAGACCGATCTGGCCTATTACGCCATCCCGTCCGGCTCCTTCAAGCACGAGAAGGTGATCTACGGCGTCCTGTTCGGCCGGTTCGATGCCGGCTCCATCCCCCTGGACGACATCGAGACCATGGTGGACGACGGCCGTCTGGGACCCGACGAGCTGCGGATCATCGCCCGGGCGCCGGCCATTCCCTACTGCAACTTCGGCTATACCCAGAAGGTGGACGAGCGGCTGGCCAAGGCCTTTGGCGAGGCGGTCCTGGCCCTCACCCCGGAGGATACCGTGGAGGTGGGCGGCGAGCGGGTACGGATCCTGGCCCGGGCCCTGGTGGACGGCTACGAGCCGATCACCGACGCCGACTTCGAGCCGGTGCGCGAGCTGGCCCGCCGCACCAACATGCCACCCTACCAGCGTTACTGAGCACGCCCTTCCTGCTGCTGCGGCCAGCGTCCCAACCGGCTGGCCGCCCCCCTGCCTGATCGCCGGGCCCGGCCCCGGCTGTCTTCGCCCCCCCCCGTCCCGATAATAAGAATTTTTCTCACCTAGGAAGAAAAAAAATTGCAGCCTGGGGCCGGCGCCGGCTGCCTGTCCGGCGCTGCCTTGTCCCGCCGCTCCCTGATCCCGCGCCGCCTGGCACCCATCCGCGCCCGGGTATCTGCCCGGCCGCCCCGGGCCACCTCACCCTTGGCATGGTTCATGCTAGCAACTTGACGGCAAGCCCGAACCGTTTTCGTGCTCCGGTCTCCCCGGCCAGAGGACAACGGGCAAGTCGGTGGTGTTTCAGCCTGTCAGCCGGCTCTCCTGGCCGCCTGACAGCTGCCCTTCCCCCTGCCGCCGGTGCGATTTCCTGGGGCTTCCCGGCCCTGTTGCTGCTCGGTTTCCAGGCCCAGGCGCTTAGTCGCCGGCAGCAAGTGCTTGCCTCGAAAATGAACGTTCCACCAATTGCGGACCAGAAAACCCCGGAGTTTTCTTAGTGTCCGGCTAGGAATTCCATCTCTCCAGGGTCCCCTTGGCCCGTCCACGGGAGAGATGTCCTGGTCGCCGCCAGCTGGCCGGCCCCGGAAGAGGGCAGCCACAGGCGGCGCAATTCCCGACTACCTGATCGGACAACAACTGGCTTCTCCCCGGCAGGTCATCTTGAAGGCGGACGGCGGCGCCTCCTCTGCGGCGCCTGGTCCCCAGGCCAGGCTCGGCCATTCCATCCAGCGATCAGGCAGCATGGGCGACATGATCTTCGCACAGGCACGGCTGTACCGGAGGGCAACAATGAACAGGACCTGTACCGGTTTGTTGATGGCAGGCAACGGCCTTGGACTCGCCACGCTCTTCGTGCTGGCCCTGCTCGCCGGCTCTTCGAGCCCGGCCTTCGCCCTGGCCGTGGACTGCGCCACCTGCCACAACAACCACGCCGTGCTGTCGAGCTGCGTGCCGTGTCACGCCGGGAGCACCAGACAGATCCCCCATCAGCCGGCCCACAACCGGACCGTGCTGCCCGATGCCAGTTGCGGCCAATGCCATGTGGCCAACGTCTACGACCAGCACCAGGGTCTGTATGCCTCTCCCGAGGCCGCCTACCAGGCCTGCATCGACACACCCAACTTCACCTGCTTCAACCTGAACCGGGGCTGTCAGGTCTGTCACAACGACACCTACGACGCCGTGGTGGCCGCTGGCGTGGCGGAGACGCCGGTGGACTGCTTCGCCTGCCACAACCCCGCCGTGGCCAACCATGCGGCTGGCCACGACCAGTTGACCACCACAGCCGCCTGCACGACCTGCCATGCCAGCGCCGATTTTCCCGCAGTCCTGGCCCTGCACCGGGACGACTGCAGCCGCTGCCACAGCAGCACCCGCCAGGCGGTGGTGGACACCATCAATGCCGGCCGGGCCGGCACCCCCGTATCCTGCGACAACTGTCACGGCATCCACGCCCCCGCCGTTGATCACAACAACCTGGCCACCAGCAGCAACTGCTCCACCTGCCACGTCACCGGGGACTTCGACGCCATCCTCACCGCCCACCTGGGCGATTGCCTCACCTGCCATGCCAGCACCCGGCCCGAGGTGCTGGCCACGGTCGCCACCGGCCGGGGTCCGACCGGAGTGCCGGTCTCCTGCGAGAACTGCCACGCCGGCCATCCCAGCGTCGCCGCCGAGCACAACAACCTGACCGCCAGCCCCGACTGCGCCAGCTGCCACGCCACGCCGGATTTTGTCGCCATCAATGCCCTGCACGGCAACCTCTGCGGCCTGTGCCACGCCAGCGCCAGGCCGGTGGTGCTGGCGACCATCGCCGCGGGCCAAGGGGCAGCGGGTACCGCCCAGGACTGTGCCGACTGCCACACCGGCGCAGCCGGCGGCGCGGCCTCCCACGCCGCCACCTTCGCCGGCATCGAGCCGGTCCACAACAACGTCCAGGCCGATGCCTCCTGTGCCGGTTGCCATGCGACAGCGGGGGTAGAGCGCCTCTCCCAGCACCGGAACGACTGCGCGGTCTGCCACGCCAGCAGCAATGCTACCGTCCAGGCGGCCATCGCCGCTGGCGCCACCACCGCCCAGACCTGCGCCGCCTGCCATGTCAGCGGTGGCGCGCCGTTCCACGCCACCACCTTCGCCGGCATCGAGCCGGCTCACAACAACGTCCAGGCCGATGCCTCCTGCGCCGGTTGCCATGCGACGGCTGGGGTCGAGCGTCTGGCGCAGCACCGGAATGACTGCGCCGTCTGCCACAGCAGCACCAACACGGTTGTCCAGGCGGCCATCGCTGCTGGCGCCACCACGGCCCAGAACTGCGCCGCCTGCCACAAGACCGGCGGCGCGGTCCTGCACGGCACCGACAACGCCTCGGCGGCCGCCGCCCATGACAGCTTCGCCGCCTCCGGCAACTGCTCCACCTGCCACGCCCAGGCCACAGCCGAGGCGCGGCTGGCTTTGCACCAGGCCTGCGTCCAGTGCCACACCAGCAGCCGCCAGCCGGTGATCGATACCATCGCCGCCGGCATCCTGGGCACCCAAGTTTCCTGCGACAACTGCCACAGCGGCCATCCCAACCCGGCCGCTGACCACAACAACCTCGGCACCGTGGCCGCCTGCTCCTCCTGCCACGCCTCCCCCGACTTCACCGCCATCGCGGCTCAGCATCTTGGCCAGTGCGGCGTCTGCCACGCCAGCACCAAGGCCGCGGTAACGGCGACCATCGCCGTGGGCGTAGGCGCCACCGGCACCCTCCAGGACTGCCTCGACTGCCACAGCGGCGACGCCGGCAGCGCCGTGGTTCATGCCACCACCTTCGCTGGCATCGAGCCGGCCCATAACAACGTCCAGGCGGATGCCTCCTGCGCCGGTTGCCATGCCACCACCGGGGTGGAGCGTCTGGCGCAGCATCGGAACGACTGCGCCGTCTGCCACGGCAGCACCAATACAGTCGTCCAGGCCGCCATCGCTGCCGGCGCCACCACGGCCCAAAACTGCGCTGCTTGCCATAAGACCGGTGGCGCGGTGCTGCACGGCACGAACAACGCCTCGGCGGCCGCGGCCCATGACAGCTTCGCGGCCTCCGGCAACTGCTCCACCTGCCATGCCCAGGCCACAGCCGAGGCGCGGCTGGCCTTGCACCAGGCCTGCGTCCAGTGCCATACCAGCAGCCGCCAGCCGGTGATCGACGCCATCGCCGCCGGCATCCTGGGAACCCTGGTATCCTGCGACAACTGCCACGGCGGCC
>JBFMBH010000152.1 GCA_040755095.1 Thermodesulfobacteriota bacterium | reverse complement strand
TTCCAGTGTCGCCCCCTGGGCGGGCAGATTGCTCTCCATCGGTCACCTCCTCGCGCTTGCGTTGGAAAATGGCCGATCCTAACCCGCCCGGCGGCGGCTGTCACACTGGCTTGCCGAAAGGACACGAAATCACCGACCGGGGTTGCGGTGCTCAGGAGGACATGCCATGTGTCGTCCCAGTACATTAGATCCGTCCTGCCATCTCCGTTGAAGTCCCCGGTGAAACTGAAACGCTGAGGTCTGTCGATAATCTCGAAACGGGGGTAGGGATCATACTTCGAACAGCAATGATTTCGCGTTGGTCCGAAGGAAACACGCTCAAAGGAGCTGCCGGTGCTTTGAAGGACCCGCCAATGATCTGAAAAATACATGAAGTCGGTCTTGCCATCCCCGTTGAAATCACCCGTAAAATGGAAAGGTTGTCGACCGTAAACATATTGGTAATTGACGTCAGCATAACCTAGGCCGAAGTCAACCTCCGTGAAGGAATTGCCGGTGCTTAAGAGGACTCGCCAGGAGCTATCTCCTCGGGATCCGACCCAGTACATGAAGTCGGTTTTGCCGTCTCCGTCGAAATCGCCAGTGAAATGGAATGGCTCATAGGAACGGCTCTGGTGGTCGGGCCAATATCCAACCCCTTCACCCTTGCCGAAATCCGTCTGGGCGAAGGAGCCGGCATCGGCATTGTAGGCGAAGCCCACGGCCGGCAGACTGGTCCCGCCTGATACCTGGCCGGTACTGACGTTCACCAGGGCGTCGTTGCCGAACTGCCGCACGGTCTGGAGGCGAGACTGGCCGGTGCCGCCGCTGCCATAGTACACAAGCTGGTACGCGCGTACGCGGCTGCCACTCACCTGCACGTCGATGGATTTGAGCCGGCGTGACACCACGCCCATGCCGGCACCGGTGGCGAAGGTGATCGGGTCCGTTCTGTTCTCGTAGTAGAGCTTGATCGTCGTTCCGTTGTAGGTGATGGTGTTCGGGTAGAGATAGCCGACCGGATTGCCGACAGGAAGGTAGTTGTACGTGACGCTGTTGCCATGGGGATCAGTGACGCTGGTCAGCAGCCAGCGGAAGGTGCCTTTGCTGGTAATAAATTTCGTCGAGTAGGTCGCCTTGTTGCCGTTCGTGCCGTAGACGTACCACTCGTCCCCGTTCTGCTGTATCCTGGTGTAGTTCTGGATCTTTGTGCAATGGGTTCCGCCCTGGGATGTGCAGCGAACCAGCTCCATGCCATCCAGGAAGAAAGCGTCGTTGGCGTCGTATTTCGGGGCGCCGCCGCCAGGGAGTGCCCGCTCAATGAAGGACAGGCCGCTCAGCGACCAGCCCACGCCCGCCAGACCCGGCATGGGCGTGGAGGTGTAGACGAGCTTCAGCTGGGGCTCCAGGCCGTGATACTGCGGAACCGCGATGGGCACGTCGGTGGAGAAGGAGCCGTAATACTGACTCACCTGCGCCCCCGCGTTGGCGAGCGTCTCGGCTCTGGCAGGCCGGGGGGCGATCAGGAACAGAACCCCCCATACGGCAAGAAGCACCACAGGGCTGCCAAGAAATCTCGTTCGTTCACGACCGAGCCGTAGCATGAGCCTCTCCTTGCGCAGGATGAATTAACAGGAATCTAACATTTTCATGCCAATAGCAACGGGCAACGCCCGCCCTTCTTATCTGGTGGGGCTTGGGCATGTCAAGAACTATTTTTAGCGGGGATGCAGATAGGTCGGCCTTGAACGGCCCACGCAGACGTAACGGATCCCTGGGGGCAGGCGGCAGAGCCCGGATCTTTTTGCGTAAGTGGGTGCCCACCCGCCGGCCCCGATCGTCATACCAGAACCGGGTGGTCTGGCCGGCCATGGTCACCGAGCTGAGCCGGTGGGCGGCATCCCAGCCCAGGGTGCGGCCGCAGCCAGTCCGCCCGCGTTGACAACCCCAGCCACCCCACGTACCATGCGGCCATGAGCGAGGTGGCCAATCCCCACGATCGGTTCGTCAAGGAGGTTCTGGGCCAGCCGGCCACGGCCCGGGACTTCCTGGCCAACTACCTGCCGCCAGCGGTGGTCGACTGCCTGGACCTGTCCACCCTGGAGGTGGTGAAGGACAGCTTTGTCGATCCCAAGCTGGCGGAGCATCTCTCCGACCTTCTGTACCAGGTGAGCCTGCAGGACAACCGGCTGGGCTACCTCTACTTCCTGTTCGAGCACCGCAGCCATCCCCTCGGCTGCCCACCCCTGGATCTCGTGCGCTACGGGGTGCAGATCTGGCGCCGGCACCTGGCCGTTCACTACGCACGCACCCTGCCGCCAATCATCCCGCTCATCTTCTACCACGGCCGGAACAACTGGGTGCATCCTCTGGATTTTGCGGGGCTTTTTGATCTGCCCGCAGCCCTGGTGCCGTACCGGCCGTCGTGGCGCTACGAGCTCATCGACCTGGCGCGCTGGCCGGATGAGGACCTCAAGGGCGAGGTCCTGCTCCGTTCGTTCCTCCTGGTGACCAAGCACATCTTTACCGAGGACCTCGGCCAGCGTCTGCCGGCGATCCTGACGCTGATCCGGGACCTGGTCCGGTCGCAGACCGGCCTGCAGTATGTCGAGACCCTGCTTCGCTACGTGGCTGCCGCAGCGCCCCAGGTGGAGGAGGAGGTCTTTCGCGCCGCCATTGATAACGCGCTTGTCGAGGGAGGGATAGCCATGCCGACACTGGCCGAACGTTGGGAACAGCGGGGATTGGAGCGAGGCATCCAGCAGGGGCTGCAGCAAGGACTGGAGCAAGGCCTTGAACAAGGGCTGGAGCGAGGGCTGGAGCGAGGGCTGGAGCGAGGGCTGGAGCAAGGGCGCCGGCAGGGCCAGCTCCAGACGTTGAAGGCCCTACGCCGGAGCATCATCGACGTCCTGGAGGCCCGTTTCGAGGCGATTCCGGCGGCGGTGCTCCTTGAGCTGGACAAGGTGGAGTGGGAAGAGACCTTGCACACCCTGCACAAGCGAGCAGTGGTCATCGCCTCCTTGGAGGCCTTCCGGGACTTGGTGCGCCGTACCCTGGCGGACTGAGCCAGTCTCGCTTTCCCTCCGAGATTTCACCTTCTCCGCGGGGATCAGAGGCGACCCTGTACCAGCCGGCAGCCGCACTTCTCCGCCCTCTTTCTGGCCAGGAGTGCCCCAGGGTCAGGGCAGCGGCCAGGGGAAAGAAGCGGACGCCTCCGTCGCCAGCGAGTGGCTTGCTGCGTCCACTGCGGCAGGACGGCCGTCCCTTGGCGCAGGAAGACGCGACCATCACCTGTCGACGCCCGGCGACGGGACGCCATGAGCGTGCCATCCGTCCTGGGCCGGGCCGCCCGCCGCTCTGGCTCCTCGCGGCCCCGATACGCCGGCCGCGGTGCCCGTGCTTGCTGCGGCGGTGACCCGCCGGCCCTGGTCTTGCAAAGAGAAGGCGCAGGGCGCCCTTCTGGCCGGCTCGGACCGGTATGGTCGGTCGGAAAGCCGGGGCCGTGCCCTGCCTGCCGGACACGATCATCGGCGGCATCCTGCCGCAACGAGTTGGCTTCGCCCCAGGGAGCGGCTGCTGGCTGGCGGCCAGAGAGACGCGGACGGCTACAAGACCGGAATGAGCCAGACACAAGACCAAGGAGGCAGGTCAATGACCGCTACGATACCGGAAGGCTTTCACACCGTCACCCCCATGCTGGTCTTCAAGGACGCCCGCCGGGCCATCGAGTTCTACAAGAAGGCCTTGGGCGCCCGGGAGCGGTTCTCCATGCCCGGGCCCGACGGCCGCGGGGTGATGCATGCCGAGCTGGCCATCGGCAATTCCGTCATCATGATGGGTGAGGAGCATCCCGGCGAGCCCTGCAAGAGCGCGGAGACCGCTGGCGGCTCGCCGGTCAGCTTCTATGTCTACGTGCCGGACGCCGACGCGGCCTGCCGCCAAGCGGTGGCGGCGGGGGCCAGCAGCCGGATGCCGGTCGAGGACATGTTCTGGGGCGACCGGATGGGCACGGTGCAGGACCCCTTCGGCTATTCCTGGAGTCTGGCCACCCATGTCAAGGACCCCACCGAGGAGGAGCTGGCGGCGGGCGCCCAGGCCTTCGCTCAGCGGGCTGGCAAACAGCAGCCCTGACGGCAGAGGTCTTCCGGAAGCATGAGCGGAGGGCGGGCGATCTGGAAGGGCATCATCCGGCTGGGTACGGCAGCGATCCCGGTCAAGCTGTATGCCGCGGTCCATGACCGGGGCGTCCATTTCCGGCTGCTGCACAAGACCGACCTGATCCCGGTGCAGCAGGAATGGGTGCGGCCGGAAACCGGCGAGGTCGTGCCGGACGAGGCGATCCGGCACGGGGTGGAGACCGCGGACGGCCGGCTGGTCTTCATCACGGACGAGGAGCTCCAGGCCCTGGAGTCCATGGCCAGTCGGGACATCGAGATCCTCCGGTTCGTCCCCGAGGCGGTCATCGACCACCGGTGGCATGACCGGCCGTACTATCTCGGACCGGATGGCGACGAGGCGGCCTACTGCGCGCTCGCCGCTGCCCTGGCTGGCAGCGCGGCCCAGGGCCTGGCCCGGTGGGTCATGCGGGGCAAAGAGCACCTGGGGGTGCTGCGCCTGCGGGACCGCTACCCGGTCCTGATCACCCTGCACCATGCCGGTGAGGTGCTGCCGCTCCCCCGGCTCATGCCAGCGGCGGGCCGGGAGATCGACGCCCGAGAGCTGGCCATGGCCGAGCAGCTGGTGGCGATCATGGCGGGCCGCTTCGAGCATGGCCAATACCGGGATGAATACCGGCAGCGGCTTGTGGACCTCATTGCCGCCAAGGCGGGCGGCCAGGTCATTCCCCTGGCGCCAACCGCGCCGCCGGCCGAGGCCCAGGATCTGGCAACGGTCCTGGCGGCGAGCCTGCAAGCGGTGCAAGGGCGGCGCCATGGCTGAAGCGGAGGAGCCGACCGGCCGGGGTGGTGTGGAGAGAGCGGGAGGCTCGCCCTGCCCGGTTGGGCGTCCTGGCGTGGTCTTTCAGTGGCCATGTCGATGGTGGATATCCGGCCAATGGACGTGGGCATGTGTTATGGGCTCGTGGATGTGGCTGTGGTCATGGTCTCTTCTGTCCAGTGCATTTTCGTCGTGTTCGTGGGTGTGATGCTCGTCGTCTGCATGAGCATGGGCAGAAGACTGGTGCTCATGGGCATGCAGATGCTCTTCCCCATGGAGAAAGAACATTCCTGAAAGCATGATGAGAGCCGCAACCCAGTATTCGCCGGGTGGGCGCTCGCCGAGAAGAATCACGGAAAGGATGGCGCCAACAAAGGGGCCAGATGCGAACCACGTGCTGGTTCTCGCCGACCCGATTTCCCTCAGGGCGTAGATGAACAGAACCAGACTTGCGCCATAGCTGAACGCCCCAATTGCCAGTGCTCCTGATATCTGGAAAGCCGTGACATGGCTCTGGTGCAAGAGGAATGAAAGAATGATATTGAAGATGCCGGCACACCAGCCTTTGATGCATGCCAGCGAAGAGGCGGGGATCGACTCCAGTTCCCGGGTAAGGTTGTTGTCGATTCCCCAAAAGAGACAAGCTGCCAGGACAGAAAGTCCGGAAAATGACAATTCCATCTCTCCATCTCCGCTAACAACGACGAGAATGGAGGCGGCGACAACTTGAAGCTTCCCAATCCAAATTCGGTGTCCGATGTGTTCGTGAAAGATCAGCCACGCCAGCACGGTGGTCGCAACGGTTTCAAAATTGAGCAGCAGCGAGACCTCGGTTGCTGTGCCATGACGTATGCCATGAGCCGGTCACTGCAGCAGCCTGGCACAAGTACCGGCCGAAGGCACGGGCGGGTACCTGGTCAGAGCGTTTGCATTCTTGCGGACGACGTTTTCCGATTTCTGGGGCGATATCTCCCACGAGGGGGAGTGTCGTGTCGGAGATACTCCACCGCATTCGCCGACGCCAGCTCGTGCCGCGGACATGGAGGCCATCCAGTTTACGCAGGTCGCCCTGTTCCTTCTTGGAGCGATGTCCTGGCCGCAACAGAAAAGATCCCCACCGTTCCCAGCAAGACAATAGCAGAGCCAAGAAATGCGTGGCCATAGCCGAAGGAGGCGGCCACCAGCCCTGAAAGCAAAGGACCGGTGGTGTGGCCCAGATCCATCACCGACCCCAAGAGCCCCATGGCCGATCCCCTGGCCTCCTGGCTGCTCAGGTCGGCGATGTAGGCCGAGGTCGCCGACATGGCCACCGACAAGCATAGCCCAAAGACGAGGCTGAGGGAGAATAGAGCCGGGAAAGAGGTGGCGACGGCGAGGCCTCCAACGCACGCTGCCCCCAGCAGCCCTCCGGCCACAATCTGTGGACGCCTGCCGTGGGTATCGGAAAATCGTCCCATCACCGGCTTGGTGAGCGCCAGGACGATGACTTGGCCGGAAAGAAGCATCCCGACCTGTGAGGCGGAGAGATCATTCTTGACCGCATGCAAGGGGAGAAAGGTCTCGAATGTCCCATAGGCAAAGAGAATGGCCGCTTCCACCAAGCAGGTAAAGACGATCCTCCGCTCCAAGATGACTGTTTTGAAAGCATGGAAAGTCTCGGCCCAGGAGTGCCCCTGCCTCGCCTGCGTCTCCTCCGCCTTGGGCAAGCTTGCCGCCGCAACGAAGGTGGCGATGCCGGCGCCGCCGCAGACCCAATAGACTGTGGTGTAGCCGGTCGAGGAGGTTAGTGAAAAGAGGCCGAGGATACCGCCCCCGATAACCGGGGCCAGGAAGCGCCCCGCCAGGGTGGCGGTGGAGAACCAGCCCATCTTTTCACCCCGGTCCTTCGTTGACAGGCCAGAGACCAGGGCCATGGCCACCGGCAGAAAGATGGCTGTGGCAAAGCCGTGATACAGCCGGACCATGGCCAGTTGCCAGATCGTGTCCACCAGGAGATAGGCGAAGGGGGCGGAGGCGAGGATGGCGGCTGCCGTCAGGAGCAGCCGCCTCGTGCCGAAACGGTCAGCCAGGAGTCCGGCCGGGACACTGAAGATGACCCCGGCAAAGGCGGAGATCGAGGCAATAAGGCCGATGCCGGAGGGGGTGGCCCCCAGATGCTGGGCAAAGAGCGGCAACACCGGGCTCTTGGAGATGGTGGAGCTGAAGATCGCCAGCATCCCGGTGAGGCAGAGGAGTCGGAAGGGGGTCATTGGGGTTGTTGATGAACAGGTCAAAAGTCCCTCAGCCAAGGGGCTCGCCATGCCCTGTCCAAGCCTGCAGCCCGCCATGCAGATAGGCGACGGCAAGGCCTTTTTCCCGCAGCTGCTTACTCACGGACTGGCTCACCGAGCCACCCCGGGCGCAATAGATTACCGTGCAGACGCCGCCCGGCAGGCCGTCACTCCAGGCATCGACCGCTGCCGGATCGCGCCAGACCGCGCCGGGGATCATTGCCGGGGCGCTCTCGCGATCCGCCGGACGGCGGACATCGAGGATGGTGACTGTCCCGGAGGCCTGCATCTCCTTCAACCGGGCACTGTCGATGATACGGCCGGCGATGAGACCTTGGATCTCTTCGTGGTAGCTGAGGTAGCGATTCAAGGTGATCTCGTTTTTGCCGTATTGGGGGATCTCCTTCAGGATCGAGACAAACCGCTCCTCGGCCTCCGGCTCCCCGGCGATGGTGACGATGCCGTCATGGATGATGTCCACCAGGCGGTCGGCGTAGATGACGATCCGCTCCTCCAACCGCCGCAACGTGTAGTCCTTCACCGGCAGGCCAAGCTCCGTGGCCTCGGCTGCCGTCAGGCCGCCCCGGATGTGCTTTTCCATAATGGCGGTGATCGCCGGCGGCAACCCCAGGCTGGCACCCAGTTCGGCGCCCACCTGCCCGTGGACGATGTCGTGGGTCTTGGCTTTGCCCAGGTCGTGGAACAAGGCCCCCCGGCCGACCAACTCCATGTCCAGCTCGGCCTTCGTTCGCCGGGCGATGTCCAGCGCCTTTCGCGCCACCGCCAGGCTGTGATCGATGTCGGATTGGACCATCCCGGCGTGGCGCAGCAGGCCGAGGTCCGCCTGTTGGATCGTATCGTCCTGTCCCATGGTTATTCCTCCCGGCGAGCCGGTGACGGCAACCTCCCCGTTTCCGCCTTTGGCCTTGTTGTTGGCCAGGAAAGTGAGGGGGGCGACCATGCCGCCCGCGAGTCCTGTCAGGCCAGCGGCCAGGATGATGGCCGGAAATGGCACCTGCAGGAAGGAGA
The DNA here is from genome assembly GCA_040755095.1 of Thermodesulfobacteriota bacterium. Classification (NCBI taxonomy): domain Bacteria; kingdom Pseudomonadati; phylum Thermodesulfobacteriota; species Thermodesulfobacteriota bacterium. Next base: position 2,303 of record JBFMBH010000152.1, on the reverse strand, counting down.
TACCGGCAAAGGAGAGGGCGGCCAAAAGGACGAAGACACCATTCTTCAAGGCCTTCTTGCCGATGCGGATCACCGCCTCGGCGACGATGGCCGCCACCGCCGGCTTCAGTCCGTAGAGGAAGGCGGCGACCGCCGGGACGTTGCCCATGGCGGCGCAGAGCCAGGAGAGAGCGAGCAGGATGAAGACCGAGGGCAGGACGAAGAGGGTGCCGGCGACAATGCCGCCACGGGTGCCGTGCAACAGCCAGCCGATATAGATGGTCAACTGTTGGGCCTCGGGGCCGGGCAGGAGCATGCAGAAGTTCAAGGCTTGCAGGAAGTGCTCCTCGTCGATCCATTTCTTCTCCTCCACCAGCTCCTTGTGCATGATGGCGATCTGACCGGTGGGTCCGCCGAAGCTGATGAAGCCGAGCTTGGCCCAGAACTTCAGGGCGTCGTGGAATGAAGGGGTTGGTGCCATGGTGGGTGCGCGCCATCTCGCGGGTTATTTCCGGGAGGCATAGAGCAGGGCGAAGACCTCCATGCCCCGGCTCAAGGCGGTCTGGTCGTCGGGGGCGGTCTTTCTGATGCCGGCGAGTATCTGCTCGATGCCAGCGGCCTCGGAAGACTGGTGCTTCCCGTCCTTCATGTCGAGGTCGTGCACTGCCTCGGCCAGGCGCCAAAGGGCCTTCTCCTTGAGGTTGAAGGCCCGGAGCAGCACCTCGAAGGTACAGAGCTCCCCCACATGGGTAAACTCGGCGCCGGGCATATCGAAGGCGATTCCCCCTTCCGGCAGGGAGCCCAACTGGGCTTCGTCGATGAAGGCGAACGTGGCCTCGGGATCGATGGCGTGCCGGATCAGCCAGGCACAGGCCATGCGGTCGACAAAGGGCCGCTGGCGAGTCGCCCAGGTCCGGCCCCGATAGTCGGCGGCCACCCGGGGGGGGATCACCGTTGCTGCCCGGGCACGGGGGCCGCTCAGCCGGGCCAGATCCTCTTGCATCCTCTCGATGGCGGCGAGGAGCGCCAGCCCCTCCCTGGTGGCGAAGAAATCCGTCTTGCGCACTTCGGCACAGGCCTTGGCGACCTTGTCGAGCTGGCTGGCCAGTCCCTTCAGGTTGTGCCCCTGTCCACCTTTTTTGATGTTGTCGAGCCTGCGGGAGACCTCTTCGGCCTCGCGCTCCACAGCAAGATAGTCTTTTCTCCGGGCCTGATTGAACAACTCGACAATCTCGTCCTCTGTCAAGGTGTCGATGCCATGGATGGACACCATGTCGGCACCACCGCCCATGGCCTTGATCTCCGCCACCAGCCAGTGCAGAAGCTCCTGATGCTCTGCGGTGAAGGGCAGGATGTAGACCGCCCCTTTCAGGGAAACCGCCCCCGCCTTCATCAGCCGCCTCCAGACCATCACCCGATTGCTCACCGGCCTGGCGGGCACTGAGTAGAGAAAGAGAAGCCAGCGATAAGCGCCGGCGCTGGGGGTCTGCGTGGACCTGGTCACGTTTTCTCTCCTTGGGGGTGTCTTGTGGCCGCCAAGATGGCATCCTGGCGGCCACACACCAAACGGTTTCAGGCATGCGCAGCCAGCGTCGAGGTGTGCCGCGAAGGCGGACAGACGCTCGCCGTGTATGCGCCTTCTTCGGCCAACGCCACATCGACATTGGTGCACTCAAAGGTTTCTGCCGTCTTCTCCAGGTCGTCGCCAAGGGATGACAAATCGCCCACTTCGGCCATGGCGACCGCTGCGAACATCTCTTCCAGGGCATGCAGGAACCGGTTCATGGCGGGCCTCCTTGCGGGTTGAGGGAGTGTTGGATGAATCCTTCGTTACTAGAGTAACATCTGTTTCAGGGCCAGTCAACCGCCTCCCATCACGTTTGCCGAGCTGTTGCAACGGGCACCGCCGGCCCTGGTCTTGCAAGGAGAATACGCAGAAGCGCCCTTCTGGCCCGGTCCGGTGGGCGGAAGCATGAGCGGGCGGGCGATGGGGAAGGGCGTCATCCGGCAGGAGGAGGCTGCGATTCCGGTGAAGCTGTATGCGGCGGTCCAGGAGCGCGGTATCCGTTTCCAGCTGTTGCCGCCCACCGCGCCGCCAGCGGAGGCCCAGGATCTGGCGGCGGCCCTGGCGGCGAGCCTGCAAGCGGCGCAGGGGCGGCGCCATGGCTGACGCGGCGGAGCCGGCCGGCCAGTTGGGCGCCTTCTGGTCCGGCAGCCTCACCTTCGGGCTGGTCAACATCCCGGTGGATCTCTACTCCACCCACCGGCCCCGGCCCGCGGCCCTCCGGATGCTGGCCTCGGACGGCGCGGCCTTGCACCGCCGC
>JBFMBH010000151.1 GCA_040755095.1 Thermodesulfobacteriota bacterium | reverse complement strand
GGTCTCCACCTTGCTGACCCGCACCGAGGCGCCACAGCCAACCACCGTCGCCACCCCTGCCGCCAGCAACAACATGCCGAGCCCACGGTGCCACCGGGGTGTGCTCATTCGACTCTCGGGATGCCCGACCCGGAGACCGGGCCCTCTGTTCCTTATCTGAATCCTTCTTCAGGAAAACGCACAGGATGCACCGACGGCCCGCCGTCCGGAGAACACTGCCGTCTCTATTAGCATACCGGCATGCCTATCGCAAGAGAAAACCCAGACGGGAGGCGGGGACAGGCGGGGGGGCTGCGGATGAATGGCATCTCACCGCACGCCTGGCCCCACCGCCCATCCCTGGCGCCAAGAGCCGCTGCCCGGCCGGTTTCAGGCGCCCTGACCGCGCCGGGGCCGCGACTGGATGGACTTGCGCAGGTTCTCCGGCAGCCCCCGCTCCTTGCCCGCCTTCTTGCGGCGCTCGGAGAGACTCTTGGCACAGAGGGGCTGACGCAGGGAGAAGCCGTGCTTCTTCCGGTAGGAGCGGCCATCCAGGTTGTGGGAACGAAGATGCTTGGGGGAAAGCATCTTGAACTCCTGGCCGCACTCAAGACAGATGATCCGGTTCTTCTGGATCGACTTCTCCGGGCTGATGGCGGGCGGCACCGCTGCGGCCTCGGCCTCTTCAGCTGCCTCCTCGCCGAGGCCGGCGAAGGCCGCTGCGGACCCCACCTGCTGCATACCCTGCAACGCCTTGAAGGTCTGCTGCAGGGCAAAGGTAATCTCGTCGGTTGACATGCTGCGTGTCGAGGACTGTGCCTGCACGATATCGGCTGCCATTTCCACCAGGGTCTTCGCCATACATTCCTCCCGTGCCCGCAAGATGAGGATGAGAACAGAACAGCCGATCGCGATCGCCTTGACCCCGCTCGGCCCAGCCTCGCCGGAGGCAATTCCGATGCCGGCACAGCATCGGCAGGGACTCCGGCTCAAGATCACCCCAATTATTGCACAGCGAAGGCCTGATGCAAGATCTTTTTTGTCCATGGTCGACCTGCATCTGTCACGAACTGATCCCGGCGCATCCCCATCACCGTCCGCATCACCTGGCAGTCTCGCACCGATCTCCGCCGGCGACCAGCCACATGCCTGTTGGCAGGCAGCTTCATTCCGGGCCAAGAGACTGTCCCCGCATTTGCTGCTGAGGACCGTTCTGCACTGCGCAGGATGGATGCACGCGGAGCGGCAAGATCGCTGATCCTTTGCCGGCCGGCCTCTTCTCCCCGCCTGATGACTTCCCGCCCACCCCTCAGCTGCCGCCGGGATGCGCGACTTGGCCCCAGCAAGACGGCTATCGCCGGCAGCCGAACAGGGCTGTTCCCACCCGAACCAGGGTGGCGCCCTCCTCGATGGCGATGGAAAAATCGGCGGACATGCCCATGGACAGTTGGCAATCCTTGGCGGGCAGCAGGCCCTGCCGGATGAGATCAGCGGCCAAGTCAGCCAGGGCCCGGAAATGGGGGCGGCTGGCCTCGGGCTGGTCAGCCGCGGGAGGAATGGTCATGAGTCCCCGGACGACCAGGGTGGGGAAAGTGGCAAGACCGGCCAGCAGCTCGGAGGCCGCCTCCGGCAGCACGCCGGACTTCTGGGGCTCGCCGCCGATGTTGATCTGGACCAGGATCTCCAGCCGGCGGCCCTCCGCCGCCAGGGCCTGGTGCAGGCGCTGGGCCACCGACCGCCGCTCCACCGTTTCGACAACGGAAAAAAGCGCCGCGGCCTCCCGCGCTTTGTTGCTTTGCAAGTGGCCGATGAAGTGCCAGATCACTGGTCCGGCCACCGCCTTGATCTTGTTCCGGGCCTCCTGGAGATAATTCTCGCCGAAGTGACGCTGGCCGGCGGCCACCGCCTCCTGGATGCGGGATACCGGCACCCGCTTCGACACCGCCACCAGCTGCACCGACTCCGGCGACCGGCCAGCGCGCAGGCAGGCGGCCGCCATGGCCTCCCGGATCCGGGCCAGGTTGTCGGCAATGCCAGGCATCATCGGGCCTCCGGGGTCAAGAAGCGCTGGGGCAGGCGAAACAGCTCCTCCGCATTGGCAGTGGTAGCCTGGGCGATCTCCGCCACAGGCCGGCCCCGCAGCTCCGCCACCCGGAACGCGGTGCTGACCACCAGGGCCGGCTCGTTGCGGCGGCCCCGGCGGGGCTGTGGCGCCAGATACGGGGCATCGGTCTCCAGGAGCAGGGCCGACAGGGGCAGAGAAGCCGCCACCTGGGCCAGGGCCTCGGCCTTGGGGAAGGTGACCACCCCGGGGATGGAGACGAGAAAGCCGGCGGCCACCGCGGTTCGGGCCAGCTCCAGATCCCCGGAAAAGCAGTGCATGACCCCCCGGGCCGGCAGCGGGCCCACCCGGTCCAGGATGGCCAGGAGGTCCGCATGGGCTTCGCGATCGTGCAGCACCACGGGCAATCCCAGGTCCCGGGCCAGGCGGAGCTGCCGCTCCAGATGCTCCTTTTGAGTCGCCATCGGGGCGTATGCCTTGACCGCGTCGAGGCCGATCTCCCCCAGGCCCACCACCCCGGGGCTTGCGGCCAGGGCGGCCAGCTCGTCGTAGTCGGCGCCGGTCAGGCCGCTTACGTGATGGGGATGGATGCCCACGGTGGCGAACACCCCGGGAAAGCGCCCGGCCAGCGCCACCGCCTGCCGGGAGCTGGCCAGATCGATGCCGATGGTGACGAGACGGGTCACCCCGGCCGCCCGGGACCGGTCCAGGACCGCCAGCAAATCCTCGGCAAAGGCCGCCATATCGAGATGACAGTGGGTGTCCACCAACTGGACCCCCGCGGGCAGGACCGGCAGGGCTGCCGGCGGCTTCTGGGCCATGGCTCGTCGTCTCCTTGCTGCAACGCCGCCCTTGTCCAGGACGCCGGCCCTGTCTACCAGAAATCGCCGCCTGCCGCAACGCCGAGGAGGGCAAGACCAGACCGGCCTCGCGGCTGGCAGGGCCGAGGCCGCAACCTGGCCGCCGATCGCCCGCCGGCTGCAAACGGGCTGCCCCCTCCCGGTGGCCTGCTTGACAAAGGACAAGAGGCCATACTAATGTGGCCAGCGCTGCCGCCGCCGAACCGGGGGCGGGTCGCCCCTCCTCCTTCACCCGGAGCTGTGACCATGGCCTCCTCCGTCTCGCCGGTCATTGAAGCCATCCACCGGCGGCGCAGCATCCGCGAGTTCACCGCCGAGCCGGTGGCCCGGGAGACCCTCCTGAAGATCATCGAGGCCGGGATCTGGGCGCCATCCGGCCTCAACAACCAGCCCTGGCGTTTCGTCACGGTGCTGGACCCGGCGGTCAAGGAGGCGCTGGCCGGCCAGACCCGGTACGGCCACATCGTGCGGGCCGCCGCCGCCTTGATTGCCGTCTACCTGGACCAGGAAGCCATGTACGACCCGGTGAAGGATCACCAGGCCGCTGGCGCCTGCATCGAGAACATGCTGCTGGCAACCGAGGCCCTGGGCCTGGGCGCCGTCTGGCTGGGCCAGATCCTCCAAAGCCGGGAGGCGGTTGGCCAGATTCTCGGCCTGCCCCCCGGCCTGGAGCTGATGGCGGTGGTGGCGGTCGGCCATCCGGCCCACCGCAGCCAAGTCTCGACCCGCCGGCCGCTGGCCCAGTTCATCCTCAAGGAGCTTTAGTCCCCAGGCCGCCCGCCGCCAGCCCGACCACGGCGCCGCTGAACCCCTTGCCCCGAGGAGACCAGCCATGATCTCTGCCTGCCCCCGCCTCGTTGTTGTCGCCAGCCTGGCCTGCTGTCTGGTGGCCAGCGGCTGTGCCAGCGTCCTGGAGCCCGCCCCGGCCACCCAGGCCCCCGATGCCGCCGCGGTAGATCTGCCGCCGGAGAACGCCCCCTACTACACCGAGCACAACGACATTCCCATCCCCAACGAGCTGTCCTGGGACCGGGATGACAGCATGTCCATCCGAACCGCCTCCTTTGCCGGTGGCATCCTGGCCTTTTCCGGCCGGGTGGAGGTGAGCTCCCTGGCCAAGTACTTCACCGGGGCCATGGCCAAGCACGGCTGGCAGGTCGCCGGCCAGGTGACCTACCAGAACATCCTCCTGGCCTTCACCAAGCCGCCCAACAAGACCTGCATGATGAGCATCTTCGAGCCGGATTTCGGCATGAAGACCAGAGTGTTCATCTACGTCTCCGAGGATCTGGCCGGGAGCGGCCGGACCGGGGCGGGCCTGCCCGGCCCGGCACTGGCTCCGCCCCTGGGGGGCAGGGTCCAGGAGGAGCCCCTGCCCCCCGGCCGCGGCTACCGCTGAGCCCGGCCTACGGCTGGTCAACCTTTTGTCCGTGGGAGAGCCGCCCTTTATGCCTTCACCCCAACTCGCCCACCGCCACGTGCTGCTTGGCGTCACCGGCTCCATTGCCGCCTACAAGGCGCCGGACTTCGTCCGCCGCCTGCGGGAGGGAGGGGCCGCCGTCTCGGTGGTGCTCACCGAGTCGGCCAGCCGCTTCGTCAGCCCCCTCACCTTCCAGGCCCTGTCCGGCAGCCGGGTCTACACCGGCATGTTCGAGGCCGGGGACGGCGAGATGCCCCACATCGGCCTGGCGCGGGGCTGCGACCTCGTGCTGGTGGCGCCGGCCACCGCCCAGACGGTCTCCTCCCTGGCCGGGGGCGCCGCCGATTCCCTGCTGGCCGCCATCATCCTGGCCTGCCGGGCGCCGGTGGTGGTCTGCCCGGCCATGAACAGCCACATGTACCAGCACCCGGCCACCCAGGCCAACCTGGAGCGGCTGCGCCACTTCGGCTACCGGATCGTCGAGCCGGAGTGCGGGGCCATGGCCTGCGGCGAGGAAGGACCAGGCCGGCTGCCGGAGTGGGACGCCATCCGCGAGGCACTCCTTGCCGCCCTCGCGCCCCAGGACCTGGCGGGCGAGACCGTACTGGTCACCGCCGGCCCCACCCGGGAGTTTCTGGACCCGGTGCGCTATCTGTCCAACCGCTCCTCGGGCCGCATGGGGGATGCAGTCTGCCGCACCGCCCGCCGCCGGGGCGCCCGGGTCATCCTGGTGAGCGGCCCCACCGCCCTGCCACCGCCCCCGGGGGTCGAGCTCGTCCGGGTGACCACAGCCCTGGAGATGGCCCAGGCGGTGGAGCGCCAGCTGGCCCAGGCGAGCCTGGTGGTCAAGACAGCGGCCGTGGCCGACTTCCGGCCGGCGGTCTGCGCAGCCACCAAGATCAAGAAGGCGCAAGGCGTGCCGGCCCTGGATCTGGTGGCCAACCCGGACATCCTGGCCGAGGTCGGCCGGCGGCGAGGCGCAGGCCCCTCCCCTTTTCTGGTGGGATTCGCGGCGGAAAGCCTGGTCACCGCCGACGAGGGCTGGCGCAAGCTCCGCGAAAAGAACCTTGATCTTCTGGTGGCCAACGACATCAGCCGCGCCGACGCCGGCTTCGACGTGGACGCCATCGCCATGACCCTCTTCCTGCGGGATGGCTCCATGGAGGAGTGCCCGCTCCTGACCAAGGAAGAGGCCGCCGACCGGCTCTGGGATCAGGTGGTCCTCCGGCGCCCCACCCCGGCCATGCCTGCCCACACCTGATCAACCCCGCCTCATCCCGAAAGGTACTGCCATGCCCGATGCCCCCAGCGGCCGGCGCCCGTTCTCGGCCATGGTCTGGGCCGCCCTGCCCTGGCTTCTTCTCCTGGCCCTGGTGGCGGCCATCCTCACCCTGGGCCGCCTGGTGAGCCAGGAGAGGCAGCGCCTGGCCGCGGAGAAGGCGGCGGCCCTGGCCAACGACCGGCCACCGGTGAATGTGGTGGTCCAGCGCCTGGCCCCCCAGCCCCTGGCCGACCAGCTGGAGCTGCCCGGCACAGCCCTGCCCTGGCAGGATCTCTTCGTCCATGCCCAGGTGCGGGGCCAGATCGTCAGCCTGCCGATCCGGGAGGGCGACCGGGTGGCCGAGGGCCAGTTGCTGGCCGAGATCGACCCCCGGGACTACCAGCAGGAGCGGGCAGCGGTGGTCGCCCGGGAGGAGCTGGCCCGCCTCGAGGTGCAGCGCCTGAGCGGCCTGGCCGGCCGCCAGGCGGTGGCCCAGGCGGAGCTGGACCGGGCCCAGGCCCAGCTGCAGGAGCTTGCCGCCGCCCGGGCCGGGGCGGAGCTGGCCTTGGCCCGCACCCAGGTCCGGGCGCCCATGGCCGGCATCGTGGACGAGCTGCCGGTGGAGCGGGGCCTCCTCCTGGAGCCTGGCGATCCGGTGGCCAGGATCCTCGATCTCTCCCGGGTCAAGGTGGAGGTCTTCATCCCGGAGTCCGACGTTCCTGCCGTCCAGAGCATGCCGGAATGCCAGCTGGCCTTCGATGCCCTGGCCGGCCGCTCCGTAGTCGGCCGCAAGATCTTCCTGGCCAGTCAGCCCGACTCCCGGGCCATGGCGTATCGGCTGCACCTGGCGGTGGACAACCCGGACGGCGCCATCCGGGCAGGCATGTTCGCCCGGGCGACCATCGTCAAGCGCCGGCTGCCGGCAGCCCTGGCGGTGCCCCTGTATGCGGTGCTGGCCCAGGATGAGGAGCGCTTCGTCTACGTGATTGAAAACGGCATCGCCCGCCGGCGGACCGTGGTCACCGGCATCCTCCAGGGCTGGAGCATGGAGATCCCCTCCGGCCTGGCCGAAGGTGAGCTGGTGGCGGTGGTCGGCCACCGCAGCCTGGGGGACGGGCAGCCGGTGGCGGTACGCCGCATCGCCGACAGCCTGGCGGAGATCCTGCCATGATGGTCAGCGATACCGCCGTCCGCCAGCGGGTGACCGTGCTGGTCCTGGCGGCGCTGATCCTGGTCTTCGGCCTGTACTGCTACCAGGCCCTGCCCCGGGAGTCGGACCCGGACGTGACCGTACCCAACGTCTTCATCTCCACGCGCTACCGGGGGGTGTCGCCGGTGGACATGGAGACCTCGGTGACCATCCCCCTGGAGAACAAGCTCAAGGGCCTGGAAAATGTCAAGAAGATCCAGTCGGTCTCCGCCGAGGGACTCAGCTCCATCAATATCGAGTTTGTGAGCGGCACCGACATCGATCTGGCGTTGCGCAAGGTCAAGGACCAAGTGGACGAGGCCATGGCCGAGCTGCCCAACGACCTGGACGAGGACCCTTCTGTCTTCGAGGTCAACTTCTCGGAGCTGCCCATCGTCGTCCTGTCACTCACCAGCCCGGTGGAGGCCGGGCGGCTCAAGGAGATGGCCGACGATATCGGCGACGCCATCGAGACCATCCCCGGCATCCTGGAGGTGGAGGTCTCCGGTGGCCGGGAGCGGGAGATCCGCGTCGAGGTCTTTCCGGAAAAGCTCGCCTATTACGGCATCCCCATCCAGACCCTGGAGCGGACGGTGATGGGCGAGAACGCCAACACCTCTGCCGGCGCCTTGCGCCTGGCCGACGGCCGCATCCAGCTCCAGGTGCCCGGCAAGGTGAAGAATCCCAACGAGCTCTTCCAGATCGTCGTGGGCAGCCACCAGGGCCAGCCGGTGCATCTCAAGGACGTGGCGACGGTCCGGGACAGCTTCAAGGAGGAGGCGGGCCGGGCGCGGCTGGATGGCCAGGAGGCGGTGAGCATCCTGGTCAAGAAGCGGGCCGGCGAGAACATCATCGCCATCACCGACGCCATGGATCGGCTCCTGGCCGAGCTCGCCCCCACCTGGCCCCTGGGCACCCGCATCACCAAGCTCATGGACAAGGCCAAGGACATCCGGATGATGGTGGCCGATCTGGAGAACAACCTCGTCACCGGTCTTCTTCTGGTGGTCCTGGTCCTGCCCCTGGCCATGGGCCTCCGAAACGCCATCCTGGTGGCCCTGGCCATCCCCTTTTCCATGCTCCTGTCCTACTGCGTGCTCTTTGCCCTGGGCATCACCTTGAACATGGTGGTCCTGTTCTCCCTGACCCTGGCCCTGGGGATGCTGGTGGACAACGCCATCGTCATCGTCGAGAACATCTTCCGCTTCGCCTCCCAGGGGGTGCCCCGGGTGGAGGCCGCCATGCGGGCCACCAGCGAAGTGGCCTACCCGGTGATCGGCTCCACCCTCACCACCCTGGCCGCCTTTCTTCCCATGCTCTTCTGGCCCGGGATCATGGGCGAGTTCATGCAGTACCTGCCCCTGACCTGCATCATCGCGCTGTCGGCGAGCCTTTTCGTGGCCCTGGTCATCAACCCCGCCCTGGCTGCCTTCTTCATCCAGGCCGCCCCCTCCGGGAGCCCGAGCCGGCCGGCTGCCGGCGAGGCGCCGCTCCTGGAGCAGCTGGGGCCGATCCTGTCCGCCTACCGCCGCCTCCTGGCCTGGGCACTGGATCACCGGCTGGTGGTTCTGGGGAGTGCCGTCGCCCTGGTGGTGCTCACCGTCCAGGTCTGGCTCCTTCTGGTGGGCCTCGACCGGCCGGTGGAATTCTTCCCGGCCATCGATCCCAAGACCCTCTACGTCAACCTGGACCTGCCGGAAGGCGCCGACCTGGAGCTGGCGGACCGGGTGGCCCGGGCGGTGGAGATGGCGGTGGCGGATGAGCGGACCGGCCCGGTGCCCCTGGTGACCGCCACTGGCTACCAGGAGGCCCTGGCCGGCAAGGAGCACCGCACCGCCGGGGGCGTTCCCCTGACCGCGGTCTCGGACCTCCCCTCGGTGCGGCACCTCTATGCCCGGACCATGGCCAACCCCGAGGCCGGCTTCCCCTTCGACCCCAACGCCCCCAACCATATCGGCGTGCAATTCCTGGATCTGGTGGAGCGCCCCGTCCCCACCCCCCGGATCGCCGCCGCCATCCGGGAGCGGGTGGCGCTCATCCCCGGCGCCAAGGTGACGGTGAACGAGGCCAGCGAGGGACCGCCCACCGGCGCGCCCATCAACATCGAGATCAGCGGCCCGGACTTCGAGGTCCTGGGCCTCATCGCCCGCCGGGTGCGGGAGGTGGCCGCCGCGGTGCCCTTCGTGGAGGACATCCGGGACGACTTCATCGCCGGCGCTCCCACCATCCGCCTGGAGGTTGACCGCCAGCGGGCCGCCCTGGCCGGCCTCAGCACCCAGGCCATCGGCGCTGCCCTGCGGCTGGCCTACAACGGCAGCGATGTCTCCACCTTCCACGAGCAGGACGAGGAGTACGACATCACCGTGCAGCTGCCGGAAGGAGCGCGCCGGGATCCGGAGCTTCTGCGCACCCTCATGGTCCCGCTGCCGGACGGCCGCCTGGTGCCGCTGTCCACCCTCACCCGACTGGAGTATGGCGGCAGCATGGGCCGCATCGTCCGCATCGACAACCAGCGCACGGTGACGGTGAAGGCCAACGTGGATGAATCCCGGGTGCCGGGTCCGGTGGCCCGGGCCCAGGTGGAAAGGCTGATGGCTGCCTTCGAGATGCCCCCCGGCTACCGCTACCGCTTCACCGGCGAATTCGAGTTCCAGCAGGAGTCCGAGGACTTCCTGGCCAAGGCCTTCATCGTCGCCCTGTTCCTGGTCTTCCTGGTGCTGGTGGCCCAGTTCAACTCCATCGCCCAGCCCTTCATCATCATGACCTCGGTGCTGCTCTCGCTGGGCGGCGCCTTCTTCGGTCTGGTGCTGCACCGGATGAGCTTCGGCATCATCATGACCGGAGTGGGCGTCATCTCCCTGGCCGGCGTGGTGGTGAACAACGCCATCGTCCTCCTGGACTACACCAACCAGCTCAAAGCCCGGGGCCTGGCCGTCCGGGAGGCCCTGCTGCTGGCCGGCTGCACCCGGCTGCGGCCGGTCCTTCTCACCGCCGTCACCACCATCCTGGGCCTCATCCCCATGGTCACCGGCATCTCCGTCGACTTCCACACCATGTCCATGGCCTGGGTGAGCGAGTCCTCCCAGTGGTGGCGCTCCATGGCCGTGGCGGTGATCTGGGGCCTGGCGGTGGCCACCCTCCTCACCCTGCTCGTGGTGCCCTGCCTGTACTCCCTGGTGAGCTCCGCCAGCGCTGCCGCCAGCCGCCTGACCCGGGCCAGCCACCGGGCCTGGTGGGGGCTCTACGAGCGGCTGTTCGGGACGACGGCGGGGCGGTGAGCTGTTTCGGGAAGACGGCGACGGCGGAACGGATGGGCAGTGCGCACGAAAAAACAGCGAATATCGAATGTCGGACAAGGAATGTCCAACCGCAGAAGGGACCGGCAGAACTGATCTGAAACGTCAATTACCGGTCCCTTCTGCCTTCGAAACTCCTTGTTGGACATTCTGCGGTTCGTTTTTCACGGTAACCGCCCCGGCACCGGCAAGCCCCCGGCGCGCAGCTGCCGCACCTCCTCCACAGCCAATCCGGTACGACGGGCGATGGCCTCGTCGTCCAGGATGTCCAGCAGGTTGGCTGCCACCTCCATTCTGGCCTCCTGACGGCCTTCCTGACGGCCTTGCTGACGGCCCTTCTCAAGACCCTTCTCAAGGCCCTTCTCAAGACCCTGCGCCAAACCCCTCTTCATCCCGATCCGCTCCACACTGGACACATACGGCATGGTCGCCTCCTCCTCGAATTCCACCACCTGCTCATAAAATCCCTGCT
>JBFMBH010000150.1 GCA_040755095.1 Thermodesulfobacteriota bacterium | reverse complement strand
GAATAGATGCCGCCTCCGGTCCCGCCGTACGCCGAGTCGCCCACCCCCACCGCGCTGTTGCCGCCGGCCGTGCCGGTGGACTGGCTGCTGGCAGCGCCGCCGGCCCCCGCCTGGCGGGCGGCGCCGGCATAGTAGCCATGGCCGCCGGCCCCACCCTGGGCCGAGCCGTAGGAGACCACCGTGTTGTTGTTGCCCGTGGTGGCGGCCTCGGCCAGAGCGGCGGCGCCGCCACCGCCACCACCATTGGCGCCGTAGTAGCCAACCCCGCCGGCGCCACCCTGGGCCTGGGTGTCGGCCCGGGCGGAGCCGCCGTCGTTGCTGGCCCTGGCCGTGGCCGTGCCGCTGGCGCCCCCTGCCGCCGTGCCGCTGGCCGCGTTGCGGGAGCCGCCGGCCCCACCCTGGCCGGTCGTTCGGACATAGAGGGTGCCGCCGCCGGTCTTCGTCTTGGAGAGATGGCTTTCGGCGCTGCCAGCAGTGCCATCGGCACCATCGAAGGCGTTGCCGCTGTCGCCGCCATAGGCATGCTGATAAAGAGAGGTGCCGCCGGTGGTGGTACCATCCACGGCATCGGTGAGGGAGACGGCGCCGCCGCTGCCCGCCGCACCGCTGGTGCCGGAGGCGGCGCTGCCGCCCGCCCCGCCCCGGGCCGTGCCGGTCGCGGACACCGTGCCGCCACCCGAGGTGCCGCTGACCGCGCCCAGGCTGGCGCCGCCGCCGTCACCGGCCGTGCCGGCGCCGGTACCGGCACCCCCCTGGCCGCCGGTGGCGGTGACATTGGCGGTCACGTCCTTGATCGCCGCCGAGCTGAGGGCGGCGCTGCCGGTGGCGTTGCCGCCGTGGCTGCCGGTGACGCCGCTGCCACCCCGGCCGCCGGTGGCGGTGATTTGGCCGCTCAGTGTGCCGCCGCCGGCGTTGGCGGCGGTGAGGCTGGAGGAGGCGTTGCCGGCCTGGCCGGCGCTGCCGGTATCACTGGCGCCGCCGTCACCGGCAATGGCGGTCTGGGTCAGGGTGAGGCCACCGGCAGTGGCGCCGCTCACCCCGTCCGTGAGGAGGGAATGGGCGCCGGCGCCGCCGGTCGCGCCATCGTAGCCGGCGCCGCCATCCCCACCGGTCTGGCTGGCGGCAACCGAGACCGAGCCACCGCCGGACGAGGAGCCGGTGGCCGCGGCACTGGCCACACCACCGCTGCCGCCGGCCTGACCGCTGCCCCTGGCCACGCCGCCGTTACCGCCCCGGGCGGTGCTGACAACGGAGACCGACTGGCTGCCGGCATTGCTGCCCGTGGCCTGGGAGGTGGCGGCCCCACCGGCGCCGCCGTCCCCGGCGCCGCTGGAGTAGATGCCGCCACCGGCGCCACCGTACGCCACGTCGCCCACCCCCACCGCGCTGTTGCCGCCGGCCGTGCCGGTGGACTGGCTGCTGGCAGAGCCGCCGGCCCCCGCCTGGCGGGCGGCGCCGGCATAGTAGCCATGGCCGCCGGCCCCACCCTGGGCCGAGCCATAGGCGCTCGCCGTGTTGCCGTTGCCCGTGGTGGCGGCCTCGGCCAAGGCGGCGGCGCCGCCGCCTCCACCGCCGCTGGCGCCGTAGTAGCCAACCCCGCCGGCGCCGCCCTGGGCCTGGGTGTCGGCCCGGGCGGAGCCGCCGTCGTTGCTGGCACTGGCCGTGGCCGTGCCGCTGGCGCCCCCTGCCGCCGTGCCGCTGGCCGCGTTGCGGGAGCCACCAGCCCCGCCCTGGCCGGTGGTGCGGACATAGAGGGTGCCGCCGCTCTTCGTCTTGGTGAGGTGGCTTTCGGCGCTGCCGGCGGTGCCATCGGCACCATCGTAGGCGTTGCCGCTGTCGCCGCCATAGGCGTGCTGATAGAGAGAGGTGCCGCCGGTGGTGGTGCCGTCCACGGCATCGGTGAGGGAGACGGCGGCGCCGCTGCCCGCCGCGCCACTGGAGCCGGCGGCGGCGCTGCCACCGGCCCCGCCCTGCGCCACGCCGGTCACGGACACCGTGCCGCTGCCCGAGGTGCCGCTGACGGTGCCCAGACCGGCGCCGCCGCCGTCACCGGCATTGCCGGCGCCGGTGCCGTGGCCGCCAGCGCCGCCGGTGGCGGTGGCACTGGTGGTGGCACTGGCCGTGCCGGCGGCGGTGGCGGCAGAAGCGGCCGTGGCCTGGCCGCCGCCCCCGGCGTTGCCAGCCACACCCGGGATGCCGCCGCCCGCTGCCGCACCGCCGGCGCCGCCGGTTCCCCCGCGGCCGCCGGTGGCGGTGGCGTTGGCACTGGCATTGCCCGCCGCCGGGGAGGCGCCGGCCTGGGCCAGGGCGTCGCCGCCCAGGCCGCCAGCGCCGCCACCACCGCCATCGGCCTGGCTGTCCGGATCGGGTCCGTCTACGCCCCGGCCGCCAGCGCCACCGCCGCCGCCGGCACCACCCGTGGCCGTGGCGGTATTGCTGGCGTCGGTGTTGACGAGGATGGCCGAGGCCGCGCCGCCGGCGCCGCCCGGCCCGCCCGGCCCACCCGGATCGCCGTCAATCCCGGGGGTGCCGGCGGTGCCCGGTGTGCCGGTGTCAGTCAGGCTGCCGGCCCAGGCCGGTGCCGCGAGGGTCAAAGGAAACAGCAGGGTGATGGCCAGGCGCGAATAGCGTTTGCGGCAGTTCATGACAATTTCCTCCCGTGGCTGGTGACTGGGGTCTCTCGCGCAGATCATGCAATCAGAGCTGGGCTTATGCAAAATAAATGCCTTGATGGCAAGAGGATGGGGGCCGCCTGGCCAATCTGCTGGAATGATTCAAGGAATCGGAGTCATCCCGGCGGTCGGCCTGGCGGGGAGCCAGGACCTACCGCCGGGGAAGTCGGAGGATTTCCGGATTGACGGACACAGGTGTCCGGAAATCCGCAGCCCGGTGCCGGCGCCGGACGGCCACCCCGGCGACCGGCGCTGTCGCCGGCTGCAGGCCGCGTCCTGGGGTTTCCAGGATCGCTTGCACGTGGTAACGTGCCGCCTTTCCTCCCCCTGCTGCCTTCTTGACCTCTGCCCATGACCGTATCCGGGACCTGCCGCGAAAAGCTGCCAACCGGCTGGGGCTGCCGGCCTTGCTGGAGCCCTGGTTCCAGCCGGCGGCGGTGCGCGAGGGCCTGGCTCTGCGCGGACCGGCTGGAGGGGGCCGCCCTGTTCCCGGCCTGGCTTCCCGGTGCCAGCCCGGCTGCCGGCGAGCCCTGGGCAGCGCTGCCGGCCCTGTTCCGGGAGCTCCAGGATCTGGCCGTCACCGAGAACGAGGCAGCCCTCAACCAGCGCGGCCAGCGTACCCAGGGCCAGCTCCAGGACAGCTCGATCTGGACCTGGCTGGCCGGCGTGCTGAGCCGCCGCGCACCGGCCCTGGCTCTGAGCCTGGCGCCAGGGGACGGCGGCCTCTTCCGGCTCGTGGCTCGCCAGGGGCCGGCGGCCGAGCCGGCCCTGTCGGTGCGGGTGCCCCGGCTGCAGACCGCCGGCCTGGCCAGCGGCCTGGCAGCCTTCGGCCTGACCCTGCTGGATGCGCTGGCCGCCGCTCAGGGACAGGATGGGGATGCCCCCCAACTGGTCCCGGCCAACGATGTTCTCGACTTCCTGGTTCGCAACCGGGAGGTCCTGGCCGACCCGCCCGGCGGAGGCGGCGGCGGGCCTGACCCGGCTGCTGTCTTTTGCCGGCTGGCAGGACGAGCCGCTTCAGGAGCCGCCCGACCATCTGCGGCCTTACCAGCGGCACGGTCTGGCCTGGCTGGCGGCCCTGGCTCGCTATGGCCTGGGAGGGATCCTGGCCGACGACTTGGGCCTGGGCAAGACCCATCAGGCCCTGGCCCTGGTCCAGCAGGTGCTCCGGCACGGCAGCGGCCGCCGGGTGCTGGTGGTGGCCCCCACCTCGGTGGTGCCCCACTGGGTGGACAAGATCCGCAGCTTCTATCCCGACCTTTCCGTCTGGATCCATCATGGCGGTCGCCGGCACCAGGCCGAGCTGGCGGACCAGGCCCTTATCCTGACCACCTACGGCATCCTGCGCCAGGACGCTGAGCTGTTCGCCGGCCTGCGGTTGGACCTCGTGCTGCTGGACGAGGCCCAGAACCTCAAGAGCGCCCGGACCGAGGTCTATGCCGCGGCCAGCCGCCTGCAGGCCCGGGTGGTCCTGGGGCTGACCGGCACACCGGTGGAGAATTCGGTGTGGGACCTGAAAGCGCTCTTTGATCTGTGCCTGCCAGGGCTTCTGGGCAGCAACGCCCACTTCGGCCGTCTGTACGGCAGCGCGGCAGCGGATGACGGTGCCAGCCAGCACCGGCAGGCCCTGGCCCGCCTGGTCCGGCCCTTCATCCTGCGCCGCAGCCGGCAGCAGGTCCTGACCGAGCTGCCGGCGGTGATCGAGGATGTGCGTCTCTGCGAGCTGGCCGACGACCAGGTGAAGCTGTACCGGGACGCCATTGAGGCGCGGGGCCGGAGCTTGGCGGCCCAGCTGGCCGACGCCGACGCGGACCGCCTGCCCTATCTGGAGATCCTCACCCTCATCGGTACCCTCAAGGCGATCTGCAACCACCCGTGCCTGGTGGAGGGCAGCGATGACCTGGAGCGCTACGGCAGCGGCAAGTGGGACCTCTTTGTGGAGATTCTGGAGGAGTGCCTGGAGGCGGGCCTCAAGGTGGTCGTCTTCAGCCAGTACACCCGGATGCTCGATCTCATCGTCCGGCACCTGGACAGGATCGGAGTGGCCCACGCCGGCCTGCGGGGGGAGATGGTCATGAGCCGGCGCCAGGAAGAGATGCGCCGCTTCCAGGAGGATCCGGAGGTGCGGGTCTTTTGCGCCAGCCTCCTGGCCGGCGGCACGGGCATCGATCTCACCGCCGCCCAGGCGGTGATCCATTACGACCGCTGGTGGAACGCTGCCCGGGAGGAGCAGGCCACGGCCCGGGTGCACCGTATGGGCCAAAGGTCGGTGGTGCAGGTCTTCAAGCTCATCACCACCGGCACCCTGGAGGAGAAGATCCACCGTCTCATCGAGGACCGCCGGCAGCTGGCCGCCACCCTCGTCCAGGAAGACGACGCTGCCATCATGAAGGGCCTGTCACGCCAGGATCTGGCGGAGCTGCTTGCCTGGCAGGGGGCCGGATGAGCGTGGCTTCCCCGGCCGCTTCCGGCTCGGCGTCGCACGAACTTATCAAAATCTGTTACCCTGTGATCACTCTCCTTTAATCTGGCGTCACTCATGGCCTGGCCCTAGGCCAGAGCCTCGGCCAGCTCGCCGATCATGAACAGGCGCTCCTCCGGAAGGTCATCGCAGGCGCCGTCGAGAACAGCCTGAACGCCGGCCACCGTGGCGGCCACGGGCACACTGCGGCCGGGGGTACCGGTGAAGTGCTCGGCGACAAAGAAGGGCTGGGAGAGAAAATTCCGGAGCCGGCGGGCCCGGCCCACCAGCTGGCGGTCCTGGGCCGACAGCTCGTCCGGCCCCAGCATGGCGATGAGATCCTTGAGCTCGTGGTAGCGGCCCAGCACCTGGCGGGCCGCCTGGGCGGCCTCGTAGTGGGCGCTGCCGACGATGGCCGGGTCCAGGGCCTTCGAGGAGGAGGCCAGGGGGTCCACCGCCGGGTAGATCCCCTCCGCCGCCACCTCCCGGGACAGGACCAGGGCGCTGTCCATGTGCCAGAAGGCATGGGTGACGGCCGGGTCGGCGTAGTCGTCCGCCGGCACGTACACCGCCTGCACCGAGACCATGTCGCCCCGCTCAGTGGCGGTGATCCGCTCCTCCAGGCTGGCGATATCCGCCGCCAGGGTCGGCTGGTAGCCCACCCGGGAAGGCAGCCGGCCCAGGAGGCCGGACACCTCCATGCCGGCCTGGACGTGACGGTAGAGGTTGTCCACCAGGAGGAGGACGTCCCGGCCTTCCAGGTCCCGGAAATACTCGGCCACGGACAGGGCGGCCAGGCCCACCAGGAAGCGGGCGCCGGGCGGCTCGTGCATCTGGCCGAAGACCATGACGGTGCGGTCCATGAAGCCGCGATCCTGCAGCTCCTGCCACAGCTCCCGCCCCTCCCGGGAGCGCTCGCCGATGCCGGCAAAGACCGCCACGCCCTTGAGATTGGCTACTGCGTTGTGGATGAACTCGGTCAGGACCACGGTCTTGCCTACCCCGGCGCCGCCAAAGACCGCCACCCGGCCGCCGTGGGTGAAGGGGCAGAAGAGATCGATGACCTTGATGCCGGTGGGATAGACCTCGCCGAGACCCCGGCGGGCGGAAGGCGGGGGCGGCGGCCGCAGGAGGGGCAGGGTCCGGCCGCGGGGCAACGGCGGCCCGCCGTCCAGCGGCCGGCCCCGCAGATCGAACACCCGGCCGATGAGCCCTGCTCCCACCGGCACGCTGAGGGCCTGCCCGGAGCTGGCCACCGGCGCCCCCCGCCTCAGGCCTCGGGTGGAGTCGATGGCCATGGCCCGCACCGTGGCCGCGCCGAGATGGGAGTGCACCACCGCGGTGATGACGCCGTCTCCGTCCAGCTCGCAATGCAAGGCAGCATCCAGGGGCGGCAGCCCATCCGGAAACCGGACATCCACCACTGTGCCCCGCACCGCCACCACTTGGCCGCAGAAGCGGGGGGTGTCGGTGCTGTCGTCACCGGCTGCCATACCAGGTCCTCCCGGGCCAGCGGTCCTCGGGGATCTGGTCTCCCCCGTGGCCGCCGGCCTGCGTCGAGGCTAGAACAAGGAGCAGGCGGCCGTCAACCGCCCGGTACGACAGAGGAGCGAAGCGTCTCGGGCGACTTCACCATGCGCTCTGACCAGCCGCGGCCCGGGGAATCCGGTTGACAGGATTCCCCCGAAGGCGTTTAGCTAAGCGTTTAGGGTGTGAGACCCCTCTTTGCGCCGGAATCTTGCTTGACGCCATTCGGAGGATGCCCATGCCGGCAGTCCAGAGCCATGCCATGAGGAGGCAAGCCCCCTCGCCCCTGACCCGCCTGCCGGCGGCAGCCGGATGCCGGCAGCGGCTCCCGGCCCTCGTATCTCTCCTGCTGCTGCTCCTGTCGGCCGCCGCACCGGCGCGGGCCGGCCAGCCTCTGGTCCTCAACACCCCCGGCAATCCGCCCTGGCACTACCCGGACCAGAGCGGCATCGCCGACCGCTTGGCGCACGAGGCCTTCCGGCGTATTGGCCTTGAGGTCGTGATCCAGAGCCTGCCCGCCGAGCGGGCGCTGTTGAACGCTGACGCCGGCCTGGAAGACGGGGACTGCGGCCGGATTCCGGGGCTCAGCGCCCGGTATCCCCACCTGGTGCAGGTGCCGGCCGTGTATGCCAGGGCAGACTTTGTCGTCTTCACCAGGAGAAGCGACCTGGCTATCCGCAGCTGGCAGGACCTCGCCCCTTTGGATGTGGCGATCATCCGCGGCCACAAGCTGGCCGAGCAGAGCCTCCCCCAGACCCGATCGTTGACCTCGGTGGACTCGGTTGACCTGCTCTTCACCCTCCTGGTCAAGGACCGGGTGGATGTGGCCATCTGTGAGCGGCTCTTCGGCAGCCACGTGCGCGAGAAGAGGGGGCTTGCCGCCCAGGTGCGGATACTGGAGCCGCCCCTGGTCACCCAGGACTTCTTCATCTATTTGCACGAGCGACACCGGGCCTTCGTGCCGGCCCTGGCCGCCGCCCTCCAGGGGATGCAAGACGACGGCACCTACGACCGGATGCATGGGGCTGGACTCATGCGGGCCCGGGACGAGGGGGCCCAGTAGCCCATGCGCGCCCCCCGGATCTGGCACACGACCAGCGGCCGGCTGCTCATCTTCCTGGTCGGCTTCAGTCTGGCTGGTATTCTGGTGACCACGGCGGGCAGCGTCTACACCAGCTACCAGAACGAGCTGCGGGCCATCAGCGCCAAGGAGCGTGACCTCGAGGTCAGCTACCGGCCGGTCCTGGCCCAGAACCTCTGGACCTCCGACCGGCGGCAGGCCCTCATCCTTCTGGAGGGCATCCTGCACCATCCCTCCATCGAGTACGCGGCGGTCGAAACCAGTGACGGCCAGATCTTTGCCGCCGCTGGCGAGGTGTCGGCCCAGAACAGCCGGACCTGCCGCTGGCCCCTCACCTACCTCTACAAGGGGCGGTCGATGGCGCTGGGCTCGTTCGAGGTGGTCTTCAATCTGGACAGCATCCGGCAGCACCTCACCGCCAAGGCCCTGTCCAGCGTGGTCGTCCAGACCATCCAGATCTCGCTTCTGGCCCTGCTTTTCTACGGCGCGCTCAACCAGCTGGTGATCCGGCATCTGGGCAGGATCTCCGCCTACTTTGATGAGCTGAACCTCGAGCATCCGGACCGGCCCCTCACCCTGCACCGGGGCCCGATGGCACAGGAGGACGAGCTTGAGAACGTCGTGCTGGCCATCGAGCGGATGCGCCAGCGGCTGGCCGACAACAAGATCGTCCATACCCGGATGCTGGGCTCCCTGGCAGACCGGAACGCGGTCCTGCGCCGGAAGATCAGCCAGCTGCAGGAGACCCGGGAACAGCTGCGGGCCAGCGAGCAGAAAAGCTCCATCATCCTCAGCCGGGCCATGGACGGCTTTTTCACCTGCGACCGCCAGGGCCGGATTCTCAGTGCCAACCAGGCCTATTGCCGCATGCTCGGCTACCGGGAAGCGGAGATGCTGGGCCTGACCATTCCTGACCTGGAGGCCCAGGAGACCCCGGCGGACGTGGACCAGCACATGGAGCGGATCATCGCCACCGGCGGCGACCGCTTCGAGACGGTGCACCGCCACCGGGACGGCCGGCTGGTGGCGGTGGAGATCAGCGTCAATCACGATGCTACCATGGCCGGCATCTTCTTTTCTTTTGTCCGGGACATCACGGAGCGGAAACGGGCCGAGGCGGCGCTCAACGACGTCCGCAAGACCAGCGAGACCATCCTGAACAGCATCGAGGAGGCCATCTGCCTGATCAATGTGCAGGACTTTTCGATTATCGATGCCAACGAGGTCTTTGTCCGGGAGCTGGGCCTCGACCGGGCGCAAATCCTCGGCCGCCCCTGCTTCGAGGTTACCCACCGGCTGCACCGGCCCTGCGGCCCGCCCAACCACCTGTGTCCCCTGGCGGAGACGGTGCAGACCGGCCGGCCAGCCCACCAGGAGCATGTCCATTGCGACCACGCCGGCCGGGAGCACTACGTGGATATCCACACCTTCCCCATCAAGAGCGCCTCCGGCCGGCTGGAGCAGGTGGTCCACGTCTCCCGGGACATCTCCGAGCGGAAACGGGCCGAGCAGCACCTGCGCCAGGCCCGGGAGGCGGCGGAGCAGGCCAGCCGGGCCAAGAGCGAGTTTCTGGCCAACATGAGCCACGAGATCCGCACGCCGATGAACGCCGTCATCGGCATGACCAGCCTGGCGCTGGCCACCGACCTCAGCGCCGAGCAGCGGCACTACCTGCAAGTGGTGGAGGAGTCGGCGGGCTTTCTGCTCAGCCTGGTCAACAACATCCTGGATTTTTCGAAGATCGAGGCCGGTGAGCTGGCCTTGAGCCCCCGGACCTTCGATCTGCGCATGGTTCTGGCCTCGGTGGGGCGCGCCTTCCAGCTCCAGGCCGACAAGAAGGGGATCGGGCTGTCCTGGCAGATCGCCGAGTCGACCCATCCGTTTCTGACCGGCGACGACCTGCGGCTGCGCCAGGTGCTGCTCAATCTGGTGGGCAATGCGGTGAAGTTCACGGAAACCGGCGAGGTCCGGGTGGAGGTGGAAACCCTCTCCGCCACCGGCACCGCGGCGGTCCTCCGTTTCCGGGTCCGCGACACCGGGCCGGGCATTCCGCCGGGGGTGCGCGACGCCATCTTCGAGCCGTTCTTCCAGGCCGACAACAGCGTCACCCGGCGGGCCGGCGGCACCGGGCTGGGGCTGGCCATCTGCAAGAAGCTGGTGCAGCTCATGGGCGGGAGAATCGGGGTGGACAGCGAGACAGGCCTGGGGACGGTCTTCTCCTTCACCGTGGCCCTGCCCAAGGCCTTCCCTGCCGCAGCCGAGGCCGCCCCGGACCGCGACACCGAGGAGGCCGGCAGCCCACCCAGCCCCAGACTGGCCATCCTCCTGGTGGAGGACAATGCCTTCAACCGCGAGCTGGCGCGGATCCTGCTCGAAAACCAGGGCCATCAGGTCGCGCTGGCCGCCTCCGGCCTGGAGGCCCTGGAGGCCCTGGCCTGCCAGCGCTTCGACGTGGTGCTCATGGACGTGCAGATGCCGGAGATGGACGGCATCACCGCCACCGCCATCATCCGCGCCTGTGAGGCCGGCGAGCCGGCCGATCTGCCAGCCCACCAGGAGCTCATCGCCCGGGTCTGCCGCAGCCTGGAAGGAAGCCGCACCCCCATCGTGGCCATGACCGCCCACGCCATGGCCGGCGACCGGGAGCGCTGTCTGGCCGCCGGCATGGACGGCTACATCACCAAGCCCTATCAGCCGGCCGAGATCGCCCAGACCCTGGCCCAGGTCGTGGCCGGCGCCGGCCAGGCCACGTGAGGGAGCCATGGGCGGGGCACACCCGAAGGGATAGCACGCCGGAAGTCCGCCACGGTGGTCTCCCTCAGGTCCCAGAGGTCCTGTAAGTCCCATGGGTCCATGGGAGCTATGGGAGCCACCGTGGGACCTGTGGGTTGCCTTGCGCGG
>JBFMBH010000149.1 GCA_040755095.1 Thermodesulfobacteriota bacterium | reverse complement strand
CGGCCAGCTGGCGGACTGAATGCCCCCCGGCACTTCCGGCCGGAAGGCGTCCTCCGGGCTGACGCGCCTCTGGCCAGCGGTGGCGGCCAGGGGCCTGGCCTCCGGCCCGTTGACTTTCCTGTGGTCGGCCATTATCCTCGAAGCCTATGGAAACGACACTCACCATCGACGATAGTCTCTTCCAGGTATTGCAGGCGGAGTCCAGACGAACTGGGCTGTCGCTGGGACAGCTTATCGATGCTGTGCTGCGTGCGGGGCTGGACCAGCTGCACCGTCCTTCGCCGCCGCCGGGTCGTTACCAGTGCCAAACCTTTTCCCTGGGTTTTCCCCCCCACATGAGCCTCGACAAGGCCCTCGATGTTGCCGCCCATCTTGAGGATGAAGAAACGGCCCGAAAGATCGCCGGCAAGGCATGAAGCTGGTTGACCTCAACCTCCTGGTGTACGCGATCAATGTCGACGCTCCCGTCCATGACCGTGCACGATCGTGGTGGGAAGACAGTTTGTCCCGGCCGGAGCGTGTGGGACTGTCCTGGGCGGTCATTCTGGGCTTCCTGCGTCTGACCACCAGCCCACGGGTGATGCCCAGGCCGCTGGCAGCCAGCCAGGCCGTGGAGCTGATTGACGATTGGCTCCGGCAGCCCATGGTGCGGATCGTTGTTCCGACCAAGCGTCATTGGAGCGTCTTGCGCCAGATCCTTGGCCACCTGGGAACGGCAGGCAACCTTACCACCGACGCCCATCTTGCGGCGCTGGCTATCGAGCACAACGCCATCCTGTGCTCCACCGATCAGGACTTCGCCCGCTTTCCACTGGTGCGCTGGACCAACCCATTGCAGGACGTTCCCACCCAATAGTCTTGCAGGAGGCGGCAAGGGGCCGGACCACCGAGCCGACCCAGCAGCCTTTTCCTTGGAGCGTCCACGCTTGGCCTTGGCATTGCCGGCCATTTCCCCTTCAAAAAAGGTATGGGTCAGATCATAAAGGGTCACGGTCGCCGGCAGGGAGAACAGATCTCGTACTCGGCCGAACACGGCCGTCTCGATGGCTTGTCGATGCCGAACCAGCATGTCCGAAGCTCGGTACAAGCTCATAAGTGGCATGGCCTCGAAGTCGACATGGAGAAGCTCCCGTTCACCGCCATGGTCTCCTCTTCCGGCCCCCAGTCCAGATCCGGATTGAGAAAGCCGGTGTCGGCGCTGATGATCGGGTCAGGTCAGACCCACCAGCACGGTGAGGGGCCAGGTCACCTGCCGGCAGGCCTGGGGATCCCCCCACAAGGGTGCCAACTGCCCCGCCAGCTCGGCCACAGGAACGGTGCCCCGGGCGGCTTGGAAGCGGGCGGTCGCCGACCAGCTGCCCAGATAGCCCAACAGCTCCGACAGGGTCCAGGAGGCGGTCATCGGGAAGGCCGGCACCGGGAGACGGGCGAAGGGGAACGGCAGGGAGCGGTAGCCGTCTTCCACGTGGCGGCGCTCCGGCGGCCAGTAGGGGCCCACGGTCTGCCGGGAGAAGGCCTGCACCAGGGCGTCGAGGCCAGAGTCCTCCAACCGCACCGGGCCGTAGGTCCAGACGGCCAGGAGTCCGCCGGGCCGCAGCACCCGCCGCACCTCCTGGTAGAAAGGCTCCAGGTCCAGCCAATGGAGGGCCTGGGCCACGGTGACCAGATCCACCGCATGGTCCGGCAGGCCGGAATCCCCGGCGGCCGCCACCCGGTATCGGATCCGGGGGTGCCGGCGGGCCGCGCCGATCTGCGCCGGGCTGGCATCGGTGGCCACCACCTGGGCAAAATGCTCGGCCAGCTGGCAGGAGGCCTGGCCGCTGCCGGCGGCGCAGTCCCAGGCCAGGCTGCGGCCGGGAGCCGCCGCCGCCAGCCAGGCGAAGAGGGCGACCGGATAGGCCGGCCGGAAGGACGCGTAGCCGGCGGCCACCGCGGAAAAATGATCGGCAGGCGCCTGGCTCATGGCTGGCGTCCACCTCCGCCCGCCGCCGGCCGGGCTCTGGCGTCCTCAGGAACACCTCCGGCGGCAAAGATGGTCAGCATGAGCTCGGCATCGTCCAGGAGGCGAAAGACCGGCCGCCTGCCGGACAACTGCTCGCTGTTCTCCATGATGATGCGCACGCCCTCCCCCCGTTTGTCCATGAAGGTGCGGCGGTCGGTGTTGACCCAGTCCAGATCGGTGGGAATCGGACACCTGGCGAGAAGGCTGGTGAGGGTCTCGTTGCGGGCGGCCTGGCGGTACAGGAGGCTCTCCACGGTCATGGTGTTGGGGATGGTGCCTGGCGAGATGATCTCCAGGCGATCGGCGAACAGTCGCAAGCGGATCTTGGCGCCATAGTCCGCATAGTCCCGGTGCGCGACGGCGTTGACCATGGCTTCGAACACCGCTGTCAGGTCGTACTGGGGGATGTCCCTGCGGCCCATGGTCTTGATGGCGCCAACCTTCATGTTCCTGACCACAAAACGGCAGGCCTCCCGGACCTGTTCGTCCAAGGACCCCGAGATGTCCCGGACGTCCAGCTGATACGGCAGACCGCTGCCCGGGGCGGCCGGCGTGGTGCCATGGTAGGCCACGGCCTGAACGAAGGCGTTCGGCATCCACTGCCTGGGCTCGGCACAGGCCATGAGGACACCGGCTACGGAGGGATGGGGCAGGCCCTGATCATCCCGGGCCACCAAGCCCAGCTTGATCAGAAAATCCAGGCCCTGGTCCCGGGTACGCGTTGTCCGGAAGCGCTCGCAGAGGGCGGGGTCAAGGGCCTCCACCGGGGCCTGGACGACCGGCTGCTCGTCGAAACGGATCATCCGGGTCTGGCTGCGCTGCTGCCCCAACCGGATGATATACTCGGTGGACATCTTGCGCTTCGCGCTGCCGGCCCGATAGAAATAGCCGTTTGGGCTCTCGTGCACATACAGACTGCGCGGAATGTCGATCTTGAGCACGGGCGCCAGATGGCCTCCGGCATCCGGCAGCTCCCACTTTTCGATCCGGCACAGTGGCGGCGGCTTGATGCGGTCGCTGGCGATGGCCAGCAGCCAGTGCTCCAGAACCGCCAGCTCCGCGACACTCATCCCGTGCGGCTGCCTGGTCGCCTCGTCGATGCCCAGCACCAGCACCCCGCCTGCGCTGTTGGCAAAGGCGGCCATCTCGTCGGCCAGCCCAGCGGGGTGGGGTCCGGCTACCCGGTCGCCACGGAAGGTCACCGCCTTGAGCTCCAGACGGCTGTCCTCGCCCAGACGGATCTGCGCCAGCAGCTCTTCTCGGGTGTCAAACATGGGCTCTCACCTTGGTCATCCCCCCTCCGGCAGCCCCCCTTCTACGCCCCAGATCTGGCGGGCGTATTCGGAGACGGTGCGATCGCTGGAAAAATGCCCCATGCGGCTGGTGGTGAGGATGGAGCGCCGGGTCCACTCCCGGGGCTGGCGGTAGAGGGCCGCGGCCTCGGCCTGGGCGCGGCAGTAGTCGGCGAAGTCGACGCAGTGCAGGTAGGGGTCGCCCCCGTCAAGGAGGCTTGCCACCAGGGGCCGGAACAGGGTGGGATCGCCGTTGTTGAAGGCGCCGCTGGCCACCGCATCCAGGGCCCGGCGCAGGATGGGGCTTCTGGCATAGGCTTCCCGGGCGGCGTCCGGCCGCCGGCGGACCTCTTCCACCTCGACCGCAGTGAGGCCAAAAAGAAAAAAACTCTCCCGGCCCACCTCCTCCAGGATCTCCACGTTGGCGCCGTCCAGGGTGCCGATGGTCAGCGCCCCGTTCAGGGCCAGCTTCATGTTGCCGGTGCCGGAGGCCTCGGTGCCGGCGGTGGAGATCTGCTCGGAAAGCTCGGCAGCGGGGATGATCTTCTCGGCCAGGGCGACGCCGTAGTTGGGCAGAAAGACCACCCGCAGGCGATCGACCAGCCGGCGCTCCCGGTTCACCGTCTCGGCCACCGAATGCACCAGCTTGATGATGAGCTTGGCCCGCTGGTACGAAGGGGCCGCCTTGCCGGCAAAGATCACCACCCGGGGCGGCTCGTCCGGGGCGGCGCCGTCCAGCAAGCGCTGGCAGAGGGCCACGACGTGGAGGATGTTCAGGAGCTGGCGCTTGTACTCGTGGATCCTCTTCACTTGGACATCGAAAAGCGAGGCCGGATCCACCTTGAGCCGGCAGCGGCTGGCGATAAGCCTTGCCAGCTGCTCCTTGTTGGCGAGCTTCACCTGGGCCCAGGCGTCTTGGAAGGCCGGATCCGCGGCATGGGACGCCAGAGCGCGCAGCTGGTCCAGGTCGGTGACCCAGCCATCGCCGATCCGGGAGCTGATGAGGGCGGCGAGGCCAGGGTTGGCCTTGCGGAGCCAGCGGCGGGGGGTGATGCCGTTGGTCATGTTGGTGAAGCGGTCCGGATAGAGCTGGGCGAAATCGGCAAAGAGGTGGGTCTTCAGAAGCTCGGTGTGCAGGCGCGCCACGCCATTCACCTTGTGGGAGCCGACGATGGCCAGATGCGCCATGCGCACCCTCTTTTCCGGCCCCTCCAGGATGAGGCTCATCCTGGCCAGGCGCTCGGGGTCGCCGGGGAAGGCCCGGGCCACCTCGCCCAGGAAGCGGCGGTTGATCTCGTAGATGATCCCCAGATGCCGGGGCAGGATGCGGCCCAGAAGCTCCACCGGCCAGGTTTCCAGGGCCTCTGGCATCAGGGTGTGGTTGGTGTAGGCAAAGGTGCGGACAGTGATCCCCCAGGCCTCGTCCCAGCCCAGCCCCTCCTGGTCGACCAGCAGCCGCATCAGCTCGGGAATGGCGATGGCGGGATGGGTGTCATTGAGCTGGATCGCCACCTCGTCGGGGAAGCCGGCCAGGGAGTCGTTCTGCTTCTGGTAGCGCCGGAAGATGTCGTAGAAGGTGGCGGCCACGAAGAAGTACTGCTGCTTCAGGCGCAGCTCCTGGCCCTCCCGGACGTGGTCGGTGGGGTAGAGGACCTTGGAGATGGTCTCGGAAAAGGCCTTGTCCTCCACGGCGGCGATGTACTGGCCCTGGTGGAAATGGGCCAGATCCAGCTCCCGGGAGGCTCTGGCGGCCCAGAGTCGCATGTTGATGACGTTGTCGTTCCGGAAGCCAGGCACCAGGAGGTCACAGGCCATGGCCATCACCACCTCGGTATCCACCCAGCGGGCCTGGTAGCGGCCCTGGCGGTCGACGCCCTCCTGGACCCGGCCGCCGAAGTGCACCGGGTAGAGGTGGTGCGGCCGCTCGAATTCCCAAGGCGAGCCGGCCCGGCGCCAGTTGTCCGGGTTCTCCACCTGATAGCCGTTCACGAACCGCTGGTGGAACAGGCCAAACTCGTAGCGAATGCCGTAGCCGTAGGCCGGAATGCCCAGGGTGGCGATGGAGTCCAGGAAACAGGCGGCCAGGCGGCCCAGGCCGCCGTTGCCCAGGCCGGCCTCCTCCTCCGCCTCCCGCACCTCCTCCAGGAGGAAGCCCATCTTCTCCAGCACCCGGCCGATGTCCCCGTCCAGGCCCAGGTTGACCAGGCTGTTGCCCAGAGAGCGGCCGATCAGAAACTCCATGGACAGGTAGTAGACCCGTTTCCGGGCCCGGGCGTAGTAGCTCTTCTGGGTCTGGATCCATTTTTCCACCAGCACGTCCCGGAGGGCGTAGATGACCGCCATGCAGCACTCCCGGGAACTGGCCCGCTCCGGATCCCGGCCCAGGAAGGAGAGGATGTTGTGGAAGATGATGCGGGCCATGGTCTCGTCGTCCTGGCCAGGACGCACGGCGACCAGCTCGGAGATGGCCGGAGGATCGGCTGGCCGGCGACGCGGGGGACGGCTGGGGCAGGTGGGGCTCGGCATGGGCGATTTCGCAGGGTCAAGGGTTGGACAACATGGACGGCCTGGACGCTATGGACATGTACCTCTGGACCTGTGGGCCAGCAAGCCCCTATCATCCACGAGCCGGCCGCAAGACAGCAACATCTTCCGGTTTAGCGCCGGGGCGGGCCAGCCAGTCCCGGACAAAGGCCTCCGCCTGCTGCCGGGTGCGGATGCGGCCGTCCACCTGGGCCTCTTCCAAGGCCTGGAGGATGCGGGCGAAGATCGGCCCCGGGGCAAGGCCGAAGAGGTCGATGAGATGCCGGCCGGTGAGGAGCCGCGGCTGGGCCAGCACCGGCCGCACCCGCTCCCGGGCCAGGGTATCCACCTCGGCGAACAGGGCGGCCAGGGCGGCCTCGGTGTCAGCCGGCTTGTCCGGGCCCTGGCCGGCCTGGGCATCTGCCATGGCCAGGACAAAAAGGCTGGCCAGGTCGTCGCCATGGGCCTTCACCAGGCGCAGGCCGGCCCGGGGGGTGACACTGCCGGTCCGGCGGCGAACGTTGGCCAGGTGAAAGGGCCACATGTGGCCGGCCACCAGCCGCACCAGCCGCCGGCTGTCCGCCCGGCTCCAGCGCAGGCGCTCGGCCACCGCCGCCACCAGCTCGCCGCCCACCCGGTCGTGGCTGTAGAAGGTGATCCGCTCGCCCGCCCGGCCGGCGGTAGGCACCTTACCGAGATCGTGCAGGAGGGCGGCGTGGGCGAGGAGGCGCCTCGCCGCAGCCGAAGCGGCCAGGTTCCGGGCGGCCGGCACCTGGCCCGGCCGGAAGAATCGCTCCGGCGCCGCCAGGATGGCCTCCAGGCTTTGCAGGGTAGCCAGGCTGTGGAAAAAGACATCCAGGTGGTGGCTGGCCGGCTGGGCGAGACCCCGGGCGCAAGCCAGCTCCGGGAGAAGAGCATCCAGCAGGCGGCTTTCGGCCATGGCCGCCACTGCGGAAGCCGCCCGGCCCGAGGCCATGAGGAGGTCCAGCTCGTGGCGGATCCGCTCGCCGGCCACGGTGCGGATGGTCTCCACGGCGCCGGCGATCCGCTCCCCGGTGGCCGCCTCCATGCTCAGGTCCAGGCAGGCCATGAACCGGTAGGCCCGGAGGGCCCGCAAGGGGTCCGCGGCCAGGGCGCCGGGGTGGCACAGCCGCAGCCGCCGAGCCCGCAGATCCGCCAGGCCGCCCGTGGGGTCGATAAGGGCGCGCGGCTCGGCCAGCCGGCGGCGGCCCGGGTCGAAGGCCAGGCCCAGGGCGTTGATGGTAAAGTCCCGCCGGGCCAGATCCGCCTCGATGCTGGCCGTGCCTTCCCGGAAGCCGCCCAGATCGATGGTGAGTCCCTGCCAGACCACCCGGGCCACCCCTTCCCCCTCGTCCAGGGGCACGAAGGTGCCCCCCAGCCGGGAGGCGAGCCAGCGGGCACAGTCCAGGGCCTGACCGGGGACGGTGAGATCCAGGTCACAGGGCTTGCGGCCGGCCAGCCAGTCCCGCACCACCCCCCCGGTGAGGAACACCGCCACGGCAAAGGAAGTGGCCATCGCCGCCAGGCTGTCCAGCAGGACCGGCGGGTAGTCGATCAGGGGATCCCGGTCCAGGAGCGGGACTGCCCCTGCCCCTTGCACAAGGCGGTACATTTGGGTAGGTTCCACGGTGGTGCTCATCTCCTTCTCGTCTGCCCTGGACTGGACACTCTCGCCATGGACCTGCCCGCCGATCCGGCCCGCATCTTCACCCAGGAGGCCCTGGACGCCCTCTTCCCGCCGGAGCGCACCGATCGTTTTTTTGACGCCCTGTACGGCGATGCCCGCGAGGGTGCCTACGATATCCGCCTGGCCTTCCTCGGCGCCGACCCCGGCCAGCAGCAGCTCGTCTTTGCCTTCCGGCTCCACGAGCGGCCGGGTGCCTGCCTGGCCTGCAACCTGACCTACGGCCTGCCGCAGGTCTTCGACCGCCACCCGGTCATCGGTGTCCAGTCCCTGGTGGAGGGCCTGGTGGCACTGCTACCCGCAAAGCCCGGCCGCGTCAACTGGTCTTTGGGGCGGACCGAGGCCAAATCCCGGCGCCTGCACACCATCCCCCTGGTGGTCCAGCTCGGCTAGCCGAACACCGGCGACGCCTGTCTTGCCCCTGGCGAGGCCGGTGTGCTAGCCTGACAACAGGCCTGAGGCTCAACGCCGGGGACGCCGGACGTTTCTGGCCACGGGTCCCGGCATCATGCCCTTGGTCGCCAGCCCCTCCTCCTCACATCTGCAGACGAGACGCATCGCCATGGGAGAAAAGCCCTTGAACTGCTGGGAGTACAAGAAATGCGGCCGCCAGCCTGGCGGGGCCCGGGTTGCCGAACTGGGGGTCTGCCCGGCCGCCATCGAGCGCAGCCTGGACGGCATCCACCGGGGCGACAACGCCGGCCGCGCCTGCTGGGTGATCGCCGGCACCTACTGCGGAGGCAAGGTCCAGGGAGACTACGCAGCCAAGCTCGGCAACTGCGCCAACTGCGAGTTCTTCCAGATGGTGCTCCGGGAGGAGCACACCGATCTCCAGGATGCCATCCATATCCTGGAGGCCCTCGAGATCGTGGCCCGGCACTGAGCCCTGGGGGCAGCCACTCCCCTCCACAAAAAAGCCCGCCTTCTCACGGACGACCCTCCGTGAGCCAGGCGGGCATTCCAGCCTTCATCACCATCAGCGGGCCACGGTTGTCTCGGTGCTCCGGCCACAGTGCGGACACTCAACCTTCATCTTCGCCCGCTCCCGCACGTAGACCGCCCTGCCACACGACGAGCAGATGCACGGACTCTTTCCCGCCTCGCTGCTCGTGGGCAGAAGCTCCTTGCCACATTCCTGACAGCGCACCTCTGGCATGATCATCACCTCCCGATCCCCCGCAGGCCAACAGCCGAGCAGCACGGGCCTGGGGTTTGATGTCTTGATACCCAAGACAATAAGGACCGGGGAGTAGGGAGTCAAACCGCCTGCGCCCTTCAGGGGGGCGGGGCTGTCGCCGCCGGCAGGCATGCCCCGTAGCCCTGGGTGGCATAGAGCCAGGCCAGACGGCCAAGGACCGCCGGGGGCGGCGGCGGCGCAAGACCGGCGGTAGCGGCCAGGGACTGGCGCACCCAGCGGCAGGGATCGTCCGGGTCCAGGGCCTGGGGCGCCCGGCCGAAACGGGCCGCCACCGGCAGGCGGTCCAGCTCGGCCAGGGGGGCGAAGCGGGCGTGACCGGCGCGACCGCGGCTGGCCAGATAGCTGTCCCGGATCATGGCGGCCGTCGTCGCAAACCACAGCCCCTCCTCCAGGCTTCCGGCCTCCAGCAGATACTTGGCATGGAAGTACCGGCTCTGGTAGGCAGCCGGCTCCTGGGCTACCCCGAAGGCCACCAGGCTGGGGTTGTCCCGCCAGGCCGCCAGCACCCGGACGGTCTGGGCCAGGTTGGCCGAAAGAAGCACGACCAGCCCCAGACGGCCCCAGCGGCCGGCGCCGCCGCCCAGGCGCGGCAGCAGGCGCAGCAGGAGGAAGGCCGCCAGGCCGCAGACGACCAGGGAGGGGGTGTAGAGCCAGCGCTCCGCCAGCTCCGAGTAGGTGCGCACCAGGAGATTGGACTGGAGGAGAAGGGGGCCGCAGGCAAGCCCTGCGGCCAGCACCGGCAGGGGCCGCCGCCGGGCCAGGCCCAGGCCCAGGGCCGCCGCACCGGCCGCCAGGGTGGTCAGACCCAGGCCGGCCTGGGGCATCAGGGTGGCGGCATCGAGATCCAGGGCCGCGTAGCCGTGGAAAGGCGCCAGCCCCACCGGCAGCAGCATGAGGGCGGTGCCGCGGCCCACGGTGTACAGGCCGTGCCAGAGCCGCTCCCAGCCCCGGGCATCGAAGGCCAGGTTGTCCAGGTTGCCAATGATGAACGGCTGCCGGGGGATGGCGAGCTGGATGGCGACGAGGATGGCCGCCACGGTGACGAGGCCGGCCGCCACCGGCCTGGCCAGCATGCGGCGGCACCAGAGGTGGAGCAGGACGATGGGAAAGAAGACGATGGCCGACTCCTTGACCAGCACCGCGAGCAGGAGCAGGCCGACGCTCGCCGCGGACCGGGGCCGGGTGTCGGCAGCCAGCAGGGCCGCCAGGCCCAGGACCAGGGCCACGATCTCGTTGTGGTGGGCACTGCTGCCCAGGACCTCGGCGTGCACCGGGTGCACGGCAAAAAGAACGGCGGTGGCGGCTGCCAGGGCGCGGTCCGCCAGGAAGCGGCGACCGGCGGCCAGGACCAGGCCGGTGGCCGCCAGATGCAGCACCAGGGTCAGGATGCGGAACGGCAGAGGCTCGCCCGGGAAGAGCTGCCAGAGGAAGCGCCAGAGGATGGGCCAAAGGGGCCGGTACATGAGGGCCGGCGCCGAGATGGGGCTTCCCCACTGATCCAGAAGAAAGGCCTCGCTCAGGGGCAGCCGGCCGGTGACCAGGGGGTGTTGCACCAGGGCCGGGAAATCGTCCAGGACAAAGCCATGGCCAAGCCCAGCCAGGCCCACCAGGCCCGCCAGGCCCAGAGGAGCGGCCCAGCCCAGCCAGTCCCGGGCCGGGCTGCTCACGCCACCTCCCGGGCCTGGCTCCCGGCCTCGGCGCGGGTCAGGATGAGCCAGCCCAGGAGCCCCAGACGCAGGCCGGCGAGCAGCACCACCGACCCCTGGTAGGCATACTGGACCGAGACAGGCGCGGCCGGGAGGGCCTGCAGGTCGAACAGCACCGGAAAGGAAAGGTAGGTGGCCAGGCCGTAGAGCGCCAGCCACCGCCACAGCCGGGGGTCGGCCGACAGGCAGCCGGCCGTGGCCAGCCACAGACAGAACTGGGGGGAGTGGAACAGG
>JBFMBH010000148.1 GCA_040755095.1 Thermodesulfobacteriota bacterium | reverse complement strand
CCGCCAGGGCCTGGCGCACCGCCTCCAGGCAGAGCAGGTGCAGCGGCTCCACCGAGTGCAAGACCTTGGGCGGCATGCCGTAGGCCACCGGATCAAAGGGCACCTCGTCCAGGAAGGTGCCCCAGCGGGCATAGATCCGGTCC
This sequence comes from Thermodesulfobacteriota bacterium, assembly GCA_040755095.1. Classification (NCBI taxonomy): domain Bacteria; kingdom Pseudomonadati; phylum Thermodesulfobacteriota; species Thermodesulfobacteriota bacterium. The sequence goes on along the minus strand of JBFMBH010000148.1, from coordinate 10,558 downwards.
GGGGACTGCCGGCCAGCGTCGAAGTACAGCCGCCAGTCCCAGCGCTCCGCCGGGATCTCCCGGACCGGGGAGACCCGGTTGAGGATGTTCTCCCAGTAGCGCTCCACCCCGGGGGCGTCCGGGAAAAAGCCGCCGAGGCCGATGATGGCGATATCCAGCGGTGGCCCCTGGTCCGGCTCTGCCGCCGGCCGGCTGGCAGACGCCGCCTGCTCGCACCAGGCGGTGGCGCCGGCGCACAGCTCCTGGTGCAGCCCGGCCACCGTGGTCACCTGGTCCTGGATGCCCGCCATCTGGCCGACCATGTAGATGCCTTCCGCCAGCTGCTCCGCCTCGTCCCTGGGCGTAAGGAGGCGCTCCCCGGGGCGGTCCGCCGCCGCCACCCTGGCCACCCCCTTGGCCGCCAGCCGCAGCCGGCCCTGCTCGAAAAGCTCGAGCTGGCGGCGGGCCTCCTCGGCGGGGATACCCGCCGCGGCCAGACGGGCCTTCTCGGCTTGGAAGCGGCGGGCGAAGGGGGTATCCAGGCAGCGCACCGCGTGGCCGGGACCGGACTCCAGGAGGGTGGTGGACCGGCTGGCCAGGAGCTGGCGGCGGTACGGCTCGACGATGGCGCCGGAAGCCACCGCCTCCCGGGTGAAGAGATAGGCGCTGCCCACCTGCAGGCCGACCGCGGCGCCGGCCTCGGCCAGCTCGGCGGTCATGGCTGCGACCATGGCCGCCGAGCTGGCGTCCCGCAGGCCGCCGGCAAAAAGCAGGGACAGGGCGCGCTTGCGGCTGGCCGGCAGCCCGGCCAGCCGGTCCAGGACCGCCTGCCAGAGCACGAAGCTGGACAGCGGCCCGACGTGGCCCCCCGCCTCCCGGCCCTCGAAGATCAGGCGGCGGCAACCAGCTGCCAGAAAGAGGTCAAGCAGGCCCAGGGAAGGGACATGGACATAGGTGGCGATCCCCTGCCCTTCCAGCGCCAGCACCTGCTCGGGCCGGCCGCCGGCAACAAGGGCGAAGGGCGGGGCCTGGCGCTTGAGCACCGCCACCTGCTCTTGCCAGATCTCGGCGGGTAGAAAGCCCAGGAGCCCCACCCCCCAGGGCCGCTCCCCCAGGGCCGCCCGGGTGGCGGCCAGCATCGCCTCCAGCTCCGGGGCCCGGAGCCAGGCCGCGGCCATGAAGGGCAGGCCGCCGGCCTCGGCCACCGCTGCGGCAAAGGCCGGCACATCGCTCACCCGGGCCATGGGCCCCTGGACCACCGGGTAGCGGGTGCCGTGGGCCCGGGCCAGGGCGCTCTCCGGCGCCAGGGGGCGCAGCCGGCCGGCCAGAGCAAGCCCCCGCCGGGCCGCCTGCCGGATGGCCTGGACGATGCCGCCCGCGGTGACCAGACGGCGGGCCAGCTCCGGGGCCAGGGCCAGATCCTGGCCAAGGAGCAGCAGATCGGCGTCGGGGTCCTGCAATCCGGCCGCACCGGCGATGCAGCCGGTCCAGGCCGCCCGCACCGCCGATGGGTCGCCCCCCGCGGCGGCCAGGCGCCGCTCCTCTTCCCGGAGGGCCGCCAGCCGGTGGCGGCCGGCCAGGGTGCAGGCCCGGACCGGCCGCCCCAGGGCCTCACCCAGGAGCACGGTGTCCCGGCCGTCGGCCCGGGACAGGGCGGCGCGCAGGGCGGCCCCCAGGGGCGACTCCCGGGCCAGGGCCAGCTGGGCGTCCAGGACCGCACCGGCGGCGCCGGCGGCGAGACAGGCAGCCGCGGTATGAAGACCGATGCCGCCTTGCGCCCACACCGGCAGGGAGAAGCCAGCCAGCAAGCGCTGCAGGAGGATGAAGGTGGTCTCGTCGCCTACCCGGCCGCCGGCTTCGTGCCCCTTGGCGATCAGGCCCTGGATGCCGAGCCGCAAGCCGGCCTCCGCCTCCGCGGCGGAGACACACTCCAGAAGGATGCGCCGGGGCAAGCCCCGCAGCCGCGCCAGCAGCGGGGCCGGGTCCGGGTCGAGGCCGCCGGCGAGGATGATGGTGGTGCAGCCGGCAGGAAGAGCCGGCAGGAGAACAGCGTGGAGGTCAAAGGCGGATGGAATCCTGACGCCAAAAGGGCCGCCGGCAAACCGGGCCAGACGCGCCAGCTCCCGAGCGGCGCGCCCTGGATCCCCGCACAGCTCCAGGTCCAGGATGCCAACCGCCCCTGCCCGGCTGCCGGCGATGGCCAGGGACGCGTCCGGAGCACAGGACGGCAGGGAGCAGGCCAGCACCTCAAAGCAACGATCGTCGGACACGTCCCTTGGCTATCCCCTGTTGTTGGCAGTCTTCTCCCGGGCGGCCGCACCCGGCTGATGGCCAGATGATACGGGGCCGCGAACGCCAAGCGCAACCCTTTATTGCGAATTCCTCCGGGTGAGGACAAAAGCCCGGTGGCCAGAGCAGGGATTCGGCGGCCGGCAGCACCGGCTGGAGGTCTCGTCTGCCGCTCCATCCTGATTCAGGCGAGCTGGCGAACAGATAGGGGGCTCACAAGAAAATCTTGAGCTATATCAGAAAGCTATGACAACGATTCGGTTCAACGCCCGCCCGCGGCAGCGCTGTCTGGCCGCGATCCGGGGCGTCGATTCCCCCCGGCTGGCTAATAACTCTTCCTGCGCGGGAAAAGACAAAAATATCTGCTTGACTTTGTCCGCCGTTCATGACCTGATGGGCCATCGCAAGGGCACGACGGTGCGTCCCAGCCACTCTTTTGTCCTTCACAAGGTGTGAAGGCGCATGCCCAGGTCGTCCGCGGGAGCGAAAAAACAGCCAAGAAGGAGGTGCGTAATGAAGAAGCGGTATGCAATCCTGGCCGGTGTCACCCTGGCGTCTCTCCTCTCCATCCCCACCCTGCCCGGCCTGCCGGCGTCTGCCGAGGCCGCTTCCTTCCGGGTCAACAACCGGGCCGACCTGCCGGACATCGACCCTGGTGACGGCGTCTGCAAGGCTGCGGTCTCCACCAATACCGACCGGGAGCCCCTTCTTACGTGCACCCTCCGCGCCGCCGTCATGGAGGCCAACGCCCTGCCAGGGGCCGATGAGATCAGGGTGCCCGGCGGCCGCTTCCGGCTTGACCGCAAGGGCGGCTTCACCGAGACGGAAGGGGCCTTCGGCGACCTGGATATCGTCGACAAGCTCACCATCATCGGCCGGGGCAAGGGCCGCACCATCATCGATGCCTCGGCCCTGGATGACCGGATCTTCGACATCCACGACCCGAGCATCGTGGTCATGAGCGGCATGACCCTTCGGGGCGGCGAGGTGCTGGGCAGCCGGGCCACCGGCGACCAGCAGCAGACCGGGGAGCTGGAATGTCCCATCGTCAAGCCGGCGGACGGCGCCGACGGCGGCGGTCTGCTCAACCGCGGCGGCATCGTTCGTCTGACCGACATGTCTTTTGAGGACAACTTCGCCATCTGCGACGGCGGCGGGGTCGAGAACCAGAACGACGGCATCATGCTGCTCACCGACTGCGACTTCCTCGAAAACGTCGCCATTGGCAGTGGCGGTGGCGTGGAGAACGACGAAGACTCCATCATGACCATCGGCACCAGCCGGCCGACCCTGACCCCGGCCCCGCCCCCCACCGAAGGAGAGCCCAACCCCCGGGGCACCCTGGTCATCCCTCCCAAGGCCCGGTTCGAGCGCAACAACGCCCATGAGAACGGCGGCGCCATTGCCAGCGACGACTCCTTCATCGTCATCCGCAATGCCGAGGTCCGGGACAACCTCGCCTATGGCCGGGGCGGCGGCATCTGGAACGGCGACAGTGACGTCATGACCGTCAGCCGCTCCACGGTCACCAGCAACGATGCTGCCGACGGCGGCGGCATCTTCAACAACGACGGCTTCCTCACCCTGCAGTCCACGGTGGTCCAGGAAAACTCGCCCAACGACATCGTCGACTTCAACATCCAGGAGGGACTCCCCCCCGACAATTTCTGAAAGGCGGTACCGGGGGCAATGCGACCCTTGATGCGGGCTCCGGGGCCGCGGCCCCGGAGCCCGGCTCGGCCTTCAGCGGCACGCGCCGCTGGCGGGTCGGTCTCTTTTTTCGGGGAGGAGGTCCCACCATGAACGAGCCCATTGTCCAATCCATCCCGGAGCAGGCTTGCCGGGACGGCGGCGCCAGGCCGCGCCCGCCGCTCTGGCTGGCCGTGCTCCTGGTCGCCGCCGTGCTGATCGCCGGCCCTGCCCTGGCAGCACCGTGCCCGGATGCAGACGGGGACGGCTTTGCCGTCTGCAGCGGCGGCTGCACCCTGCCCGAGGGCAAGCAGTGCGGCGACTGCAACGATCAGAACGCCCAGATCCGGCCCGGGGTTGCGGAATTCTGCGGCGACGGCATCGACAACAACTGCGACGGCGCCATCGACTTCGGGGCTGGCCAGGAGTGCACGATCGGCGTCCCCACCGGCTGCCAGGAGCCCTCGCCCGAGACCCCCTGCTGCCTGACCCGATCCATCCTGGTGTGCAACGCCCAGGGCACCGGCGTCGTCTGCCCGACCCCGGCCACTGGCCTGGAGCAGCCGCTGCCGGAGCTGGCGTACAGCCCGGCGTGCCACGACGGGGTGGACAACGACTGCGACAGCCGCACCGACGCGGCCGATCCCGGCTGCACCGCCAGCCAGGGCGAGCAGTGCAACGACCTGGACGATGACTTTGACGAGCTGATCGACGAGGGCTTCTTCCTGGGTCTGCCCTGCACCGCCGGCACTGGCGACTGCGCCCGTTCCGGGACCAGGATCTGCGACGGCCCCACTGCCACCCGCTGCAGCGCCAACCCCGGCGCGCCGGCCAACGAGAACACCCCCGGCACCGGCGCCTGTGTGGATGGCCAGGACAACGACTGCGATGGCGCAGTCGACCTGGCCGACTCCGGCTGCTCTGCCCCGGAGACTTGTGACGGCAAGGACAATGACGGCGATGGCCTGGTGGACGAAGGCTTTGCCGGTCTGGGTGGGGCGTGCACCAGCGGCCTTGGCATCTGCCAGACCGAAGGCACCGTCCTCTGCAGCCCGGACGGTCAGGCCACGGTGTGCAGTGCCACGCCGGGACTGGCATCGGTGGAGGGCCCTGCCGGCGCCACCTGCGAGGACGGGCTGGACAACGACTGCGACGGGTCTGCCGATGCCCTGGACCCGGATTGCGGCGCCGCCGACTGGGTGGTCTCCTGCGCCCTGCCCTACTACCGGGGCCGGGTCTTCCCGGGCTTCCATTCCTGCGTCGGCCTCCACCGCGTGCTCTTTTTCACCAACGTCAACCTGGAAGAAAATCCGGACGCGGTGCTCACCGCCGAGCTCCTGGCCATGGACGAGGACGGCACGGTGCTGGCCGCAACGCCGGTGGCTAACGGCGACCTCGCCCGCCTGGCCAGCCGCATCGACCGGGAGGACTGGTATGTGCAGTCCGTGGGCACCAACCACAAGGTGTTCGCCCCCCGGCCCACCCTCCATGTCACCCTGGATGACGGCAAGAAGAAGGCCGAGGCCTTCTGCTCCAACATCCCCTGGCTGCAGGTCATCGAGCCCAAGGGCAAGGTGGTGGTGGAGTCGGAAGGAGACACCACCCGGCTCTTCACCGCCATCCCCCTGGTGGACACCCGCACGGTGGAGGTCCGGGTGGACGGCGTCTCCCTTTTTCCGGCCATGGGGATCGCCAACCCGGGCTCCTGCACCGTCAACGCCCCCTGCAACGGCACGGTGGTCATCAACGGTCGCTTTGTGGGCGTCCGGGAGGCGGTGGTGCAAAGCTCCTCGGTGTGGCTGCCGGCCATCAACACCGTGGACCTGAAGCTGGACAACCTGGGCTGCGGCGAGCACATCTTCCTGGTCGAGGGCATCCGCCAGCGCCTGTCCTTCCCCAACACCCCGGACGAGCAGTGCCTGATCGACGACCTCGCCGACAAAGGCACCTCCAGTGGTCTGTCCATCGAGATCACCCATCCCGAGGAGATGGCCGTCCTGAGCCAGACCACGGTGCAGGTCGTGGGCAGCGCCTGCAGCGGCCGGCCCATCTCGGATGTGGCGGTGAACGGCCAGCTGGTGGACGTCTCCAGCCAGGTCTTCACCGAGGGGGACGGCCTGACCTCCGGCGACCGGTACGACATCACCATCGATTCGGCGCACCCGGTAACCAACCTGGCCCAGGACGTGGCCTCAGGGGACATCCATCAAGGGTCCTTCGACCCGGGCTCCAACCGGCTGACCGCCATGGTGGCGGACGACCTGGGCAACCGCAGCTTTGACCAGAAGGTCTTCGCCATCGGCAACGTCGTCCCGCCGCAGCTGGCGGCGGGCGTCGAGGCAGGCCTGAGCGCCGGGCTCCGGGCCAAGGTGCAGGCCGCCGCCGAGCTGGCCGCCACCGAGGTGAACAACGCCTTTGTGGTGGGCATGGAGGCGGACGCCATCCAGCGGCTCTTCGACGAGCGCTGCCACGCCGCCGCCGTGGAGTACATCGGCAACCTGGAAAGCCAGATCATCAACACCGTGGTGGACCAGCGCGAGGTGGAGGTGACGGTCTGCTCCTGCGACCCCACGGTCACCACCCGCATCACCGACTTCTCCGCCGACCCCAACCAGGTCTCCTGTCCGGTCCAGTTCCTCAACGACAAGATGAAGGTGACCATGAACCTGCCGCCCATCCATGTCGAGCTGTCGGTGGGCGGCTCCTGCCGGGTGGAGGATCCCATCTTCGGCGCCTGCATCGCCAAGACCAATGTCTCCGGCACCACCTCCACCGATCTCACCGCCTCCCGGCTGGAGTTCGAGATCAGCGAAGGCCAGCTCCTGGGCACCTCGCCCCCGGCGGCGCCGGTCTACTACCCGCCCACCGCCTCGGAGCCACCCACCGGCAACATCCACATCTCCATCGGCTGTCTGGCCTCCCTGTGCGACTTCCTGCTGAGCCCCTTTGCCATCATCGTCAACGCCATCGCCGGCGACCGCATCATCCCGGTGCTGGGCTTTGGCGCCACCATCGATGTCAACTTCGAGGCCGACCTGGGCTCGTCCCAGCCAGACCCCATCAGCCTCGGCGAGATCAAAGTGGACGAGCAGGAGGTCCAGGGCACCGGCCAGAAGCTGCAAGGGATCCTCTCCAGCGTCAGCATCACCCCCCAGGGCCTGGTGGCCGGCCTCAAGGGCAACTTCGAAACCTTGAGCGTCGATCCCGAGGTGGAGCCCACGCCGGGGGCCATCTCCACCCCGGCCCCCATCCCCTCGTTGCCTACCCCCAACGCCGATGATGTCTTCGTGGCCCTGGCCGACGACACCTTCAACCAGTTCTTCGCCAGCATGGCGGTCTCCGGCCGCTTCAAGACCGGCTGCGAAGACACCGGCAAGACCCTGGGCGACCTTTTGCCCGTGGACTGCGCCAGCCTGTCGGTGGGGGCTTGCAGCGAGGACAGCTCAGTCTCCTGCAAGACCGACAGCGACTGCACCGGCACCTGCATCCCCAACGATCTCAAGAGCCAGATCGCCCGGGGCACGTGCTATGCCTTCAAAAACGGCCAGGCCTTCTGCGACAGCCTGCCCCTCTTCCCGCTCACCGAGCGGCTGACCTGCCAGGTGACCGCCCAGAAGCTGGCCGAGATCAACATCAACGCCAGCCAGGGTCTTCTGTTCTGCAACCGCCAGGATGTGCCACCCCGCCTCCTCATCCAGGACAACGACGCGACCCCGGACGTGGAGACCACAGTGCGGCTCAACGACCTGTCCGTGGCCCTGGTGGTGGACCGGGACGGCGACGGGGCGCTGGCCGGCGAGCTGCCCAGCACCCACCGCTGTCTCGCCCAGGGCGCCCCCACGGTGGGGGATTGCAACTTCTTCGGCGCCTGCCTGGACCTCAACGTCGAGACCGGCATGCAGCTGGCAACGAAACAGTGCGCCAACGACCACTCCATCCTCTGCAGCACCGACGCCCAGTGCGCGGCGGTGGGTGGCGGCTGTGTGGCAGTGTGCGACTCCGGCGATCCCGGCTTCGTCACCCGGGTGGTGGGGGTGCAGACCACCATCCGCTCCCTGGGCACGGTCTGCGGCGGTGCCACCGGCACCGGTGACGACGAGCTCCTGGCCGACACCTCGGGTCAGGACACCACCATCGACCTGGTGCTGGAGAACGCCAACCGCTTCACGCCGCCGGCCTGCATCCAGGGTCTCGATCTGGGCGGGTTCCTGAGCTTCTCCAACCCGCGTCTCATCAGCATCGACACCGACGGCGACCCGACCTTCGACGATTACCTGGGCCTCACCGGCCAGGTGAACTGAAGGCCCCTCTCCTCCCAGCGTCATCCTCCCGGGGGCACGGCAGACCTGCCGTGCCCCCGGCCTTTTTCGGGGCGCCATCCGGTATGCGGCAGCTGGGTACCCTGGAGCAGCCCTTCGTCACCCCGGTGCTGGCGGGTGCCTGGGCAAGCTTTCCACCTGCGCCCTCGTGTCCGTGGCCGAGCTGGGCTGATCCTGGCCCTCCTGCGCTTTCTCCAGGACCGCCGCCGGCCGCTCCCGGAGAAAGAGGGTGCCGCAGCCACCGGTCCGCTCCCGACGCCAGCAATTGGCCCGGCGGACATGGATGCCCCGTCCCCGGAGAGCCTGGTGCCAGTGGGCCACCACCGAGGCAGGCGACGGCCGGAAGGGGCTGGCAGGCACCGGATTGGGCAGGAGCAGGTGGACGGTCAGCTCCCTGAAGGGCTGCAGCCGGTCCTTCAGAGCGACCAGATCCTGGTCCCGGTCGTTGACCCCGGCCAGCAGGAGATAGCTCGCCCCCAGCCGGCGGCGCTGGCGGCGGGAAAGGAGAGGCCAGCAGGCGGCGAGCAGATCCCACAAGGCTGCGAAGTCCGGGCCAGCCGGCACCAGCCGGCGGTGGGTGACCGCATCGGCGCTGTGCATCGACAGCATGAGGCCGTTGTGAGGCAGGCGCAGGAAGGCAGCCAGCTGGGACAGGGGCCGGCCGGTGGTGGTGAGGGAGACCGGCAGGCCTTGGCGGTGCTGTTCCACCAGAAAGGGGATCACCGCCGCCGGGTTGGCCAGGGGCTCGCCCATGCCGGAGAGGGTGAGCCTGGCCGGCTCATATCCTCGCTGCCGGGCGGCGCTGACCTGGGCGGCCAGCTCCTCCTGGCTGAGGTTGCGGGCGAAGCCGCCGCGGCCAGCAGCGCAGAACGGACACCCCATGGCGCAGCCGGCCTGGGTGGACAGGCAAAGGGTGCCGGTGCCGTAGAACACCGCCTCCACCAGGAGACCATCGGCCAGGCGCACCGGCAGGAGGTGGTTGCGGGAGCCGGCCGTCATCCGGCCTCGGGCCCCTGGTCCGGCTCGCCACCCCGCCGCCTTTTCACCTCCTCCACCAGGCGCAGCGCCTCCTCCTTCTTCGGTGCCGGCGGTGGCGCCGCCTTCACCATCTGCACCAGCACGTCGAAAGGATCCAGCTCGGCGCCGCAGTCGGTGCAGCAGACCAGCCGCCAGGCGGTGTAGCAGATGACGTTGGCATGGCGGCAGCCGGCCGGAGCCTCGTGGTTGCGGCCGGGACGGCGGCGGGAGGGATCAAGGCGGATGATGGTGGCCATGGGGCGTCCTCCGGGGGTGGAGACTGCCCTATCCTGGCAAGGGCCGCTCGGCCTGTCAAGGGCTGGCGGCCCGGCCCCGCCCCGACGGCAGCGCCCGGGTTGCGGCAACATGAGCCGCCCTGCATAGCTGCAATACAGACCAACCGGCGCCGAATGGCTGGGCAAGATCCCAGAGCATTTGGGAAGTCAACCGATTGAAGTTTCTTGTTTCGGAATCCCTGAAGTATGGAGCCAACGAGGCTGCGGAGTAGGATGATAAGACAGTCCCGGCTATATCAGGATCACGGACGTTGATGAGAACGGGCAATTGCGGGACGAAACCTTTAAGTCGCTTCCGGAGGATGTTGCACGCCCTACCTATGGGGTGGGGGACGCGTGATGCGGAATCCGGCGCACTTACACCCTGGCCTGGCCCGGCGGCCGGCCCCGGCTGGCCAGCGTCGCCGGCCCGGCGGACACGCCGTACAGCCGCGAGCCCGTGGTCCGCTGGCAGCACGATGACGCTCTGCATCTCCTGAAGGTCGAGTACGGCAGGTGTAGGAGGGAAGGATGGATCCACCGGGGGGATCGAAAGGCTGCCCAGGCGGAAGGTTGCCGCCGGGCTGACGGTGACGGTCACCGTGTCCCAGAGGGGTTGGCCGGTCTGAGGGATGACCGCGAACAGGAGCTGGCAGCTATCCTGGGGCAGCGGGTTTTGGCCGTTGGCATCAATCCGCACCGTACTGGCTGCCAGCGCCCCGTCACGTCCAGGGCGATGGCCACCAGGATACATCAACCTTGGCTGACCACCAACGCGGCGATATCTTTTCGCTTTTCAAGTGAGTTGGCATGTCGATTCCTGGCTGATGCTCACTGAGCCTTTTCTCTCTTCAAGTCCGCCAACAGTACCGCTTGCCCAAGTTTTCCCGCCTTTTTCAAGTAGGTCTCATCCGCCGTCACCAGGGTCCCTTTTCGCTCAATCGCCAGGGCATGATAGACAGCGTCATAGAAGGTAACCTTGTAATCGGC
>JBFMBH010000147.1 GCA_040755095.1 Thermodesulfobacteriota bacterium | reverse complement strand
CGCCCCCTGGCATTGGCCTCGCGGAAGCGGCAGCAGAGGCTCTGAACGGAAGGTTTCTTCCTCATAGCCTCGCGGAGCGAGAGCAGACACGGATAGCCGGGGGATTCATCCCCCGGCGCGAATCCCCGCCGCGGCCCGCCGCGGCCCGCCTCCGGCCGCCTCCGGCCGCACCGGCCGCACCGGCCGCACCGGCCGCACCGGCGGCACCAGCCGCACCGGCCGCACCGGCCGCACCGGCCACCCCGAGGCGGATCCCCGGGTCGCGGAGCCACCCGGCGGGAATCCTCTCAGCAGCCGCTGCACAGCCATACAAGCCGGGGCATCGCGTTCGCCATCGGGCCAGGCCGGCTTGTGCCGTCTAGGGTACGGGCCGGGGAATAGCGTGTCAAGGACCGTTTTCCCCCGGCCTTGACAAGGAACGGCTCCCCTGGTACCTCTTCGGCCTCCACCGCCGGCCGCGGTCCGGCACCATCCAGCCACACCTTCCCAAGGACACCATGCCATGAACCGGCAAGGCTACTACGGCCGCTGGGGCGGGGCCTTCATCCCGGAGGTCCTGCACGAGACCTTCCGGGAGCTCAATGCCGCCTTTGCCGCTGCCAAGGCCGATCCCGCCTTCTGGACCGGGTACGTGGATCTCATGGCCACCTACTCCTGCCGCCCCACCCCGCTCACCCATTGCCCCAACCTCAGCCGGGCCCTGGGCGGGGCGCAGATCTATGTCAAGCGGGAGGATCTCAACCACACCGGCGCCCACAAGGCCAACAATGTCATGGGCCAGGGGCTGCTGATGCAGCGGATGGGCAAGACCCGGGTGATCGCCGAGACCGGCGCCGGCCAGCACGGGGTGGCCACCGCCACCATGGCGGCCCGCTTCGGCTTTGCCTGTACCATCTATATGGGCGCCGAGGATGTGCGGCGGCAGCGGCCCAATGTCTTCTGGATGGAGAAGCTGGGCGCCCAGGTGGTGCCGGTGACCGACGGCAGCCAGACCCTGAAGGATGCCATCAACGAGGCCTTCCGGGACTGGGTCACCAACATGAGCGACACCCATTACTGCCTGGGCACGGTCTGCGGGCCGCACCCCTTTCCGGAGATGGTGGGCTATTTCCAGGGCCTTATCGGCCAGGAGGCGCGACGGCAGATCCTGACCGCCTGCGGCCGGCTGCCGGCCCGGGTCTATGCCTGCGTGGGCGGCGGCTCCAACGCCTATGGCATCATGAGCGGCTTTCTGGACGATTCCCGGGTGGAGCTGATCGGGGTGGAGGCCGGGGGGCTGGGGCTGGACAGCGGCCGGCACGCGGCCCGCATCGCCGGCCGCCATGGCCAGGCCGGGGTGGCCCAGGGGTACCGCACCCTCTTTCTCCAGGACGAGGACGGCCAGATGCAGGATACCCACTCGGTGGCCGCCGGCCTGGACTACATCGGCGTCTCCCCCATCCTGGCCGATCTGGCCGAGGCCGGCCGGGTGCGCTTTGCCGCTGCCACCGACCAGGAGGTGCTCTTGGCCCTGGACCGGACCATGAAGGCCGAGGGGCTCATTCCGGCTCTGGAGTCAGCCCACGCCTTTGCCCATGCCTTCAAGGAGGTGGGCGAGCTGTCCCCGGAGGAGAGCGTCATCATCAACATGTCCGGCCGGGGCGACAAGGACATCTTCACCATCGCCCACGCCTTCGGCGATCCGTCCTGGCAGGCCTTCATCCGGGAGCGGGGGAGGGAGTATGGCGCTTGAGGAGCGGATCCGCGCCCTGCGGTCCAAGAAAGACATCCTGCTCATGACCCACATCGTTCTGGGTTATCCGTCCCTGGCGGTCAACCGCCGGGTGATCAAGGCCATGGTGGACGCCGGGGTCGACCTCATCGAGCTGCAGATTCCGTTCTCCGAGCCCATGGCCGATGGGCCGGTGATCCTCAAGGCCAACCAGGTGGCCATCGAGTCCGGCATCCGGGTTGCGGCCTGTTTGGACTTCGCCCGGGAGATGGTGCAGGCCCACCCGATCCCCTTTTTGTTCATGACCTATTGCAACATCGTCTTCCGGCACGGGGAGGAGGCCTTTCTGGACCGGGCGGTGGCGGCCGGCATCAAGGGCGTGATCCTGCCGGACCTGCCGCCGGAAGAGGGGGCGGACTTCCTGGCCCTGGCCCGGGCCAAAGGCGTGGCGCCCATCCTCATCTATGCCCCCACCTCCACCGGGGCGCGGATGCGGGAGCTGGCCGGACATGCGGCCGGCTTCATTTACTGTGTGGCCAGAAAAGGGGTGACGGGCAAGGCGACCCGCTTCGACGCTGACCTGGCTGTCTACCTGGGCCGGTGCCGGGCCGCCACCTCGTTGCCCCTGGCGGTGGGCTTTGGCCTGCGCAGCCGGGAGGATGTGCAGTTCCTCACCGGCAAGGCCGACATCGCGGTGGTGGGCTCAGAAACGATCCGGGTGGTGGATCGGGACGGGCCGGACGCCGTGGGGCCGTTTCTGGCCGGGCTCCTGGGCCGCTGACCCCCTTCCCCTCCCCTTCTGCCGCAAGGACCCGACACCATGGACCGTCTGGACAACGTCACCGTGCTCACCAAGGCCAACGTCTATTTCGAAGGCCGCTGCGTCTCCCACACCGTGCTGCTGGCCGACGGCAGCCGCAAGTCGGTGGGGGTGATCCTGCCCGCCACCCTGACCTTCACCACCGCCGCGCCGGAGATCATGGAGACGGTGGCCGGCGCCTGCCGGGTGCGGCTGGCCGGCCAGGACACCTGGCACCGCTACGGCCCGGGCGAGCGCTTCTCGGTGCCCGCCGACAGCTCCTTCGAGATCCGGGTGGACGAGCCGTACCACTACATCTGCCACTTCGGCTGAGCGGCGGCAGCCCGGACGGCACCGCCCCCCCTTGCCGCCGCGGGAAGCGAGCATCCCCATGACCGGCCTTCCCTGGCAACCCATCGACGACCTGCCCGCTGACTGGCGGAACCTCGCGTCGCCGGAGCTGGCGAGCCTGGGGGCGATCTGGATCGAGCAGGCAGCCCGCCTCGCCCAGTCGGATGCTGTGCGCCGGTTCAATGAACGGCTGCGCCGGGAATGGGCTATCGAGACAGGGGTTATCGAAAACCTCTACTCCATCGACCGGGGCGTTACCCAGATCCTCATCGAACGGGGGATCGAGGCCAGCCTGATCCCTCATGGGGCCACCGACAAGCCCGTAGACGCGGTGGTCTCCATCGTCAAGGACCAGGAGGAGGCCCTGGAAGGCCTGTTCGATTTCGTCGCCCAACGACGGTCCCTTTCCACCTCCTACATCAAACAGCTCCATCAGGTCTTCACCAGGCATCAGGAGACATCCCGGGTCCGAGATGCCCTGGGAAGGATCGTCGACGTCGCATTGTACCGGGGCGACTGGAAACGGCATCCGAACAACCCGCTGCGTCCCAACGGCACCTGCCATGAGTACTGCCCGCCGGAGCACGTGGCTGCCGAAATGGACCGCTTGCTGGCCATGCACTTGGCGCACCAGTCCCGCGACGTTCCGCCTGAGGTCGAGGCCGCGTGGCTGCATCACCGCTTCACCCAGATTCATCCCTTTCAGGATGGCAACGGTCGGCTGGCCAGGGCACTGGCCTCGCTGGTCTTCCTGCGCGCCCGTTGGTTTCCGCTCGTCATCAACCGGGACCGGCGGGCGAGCTACATCGAGGCCCTGGAAGAGGCGGACCGGGGATCCTTGTCCTCCCTGGTGGACCTGTTCGCGGAGATCGAAAAGAGGGGGTTCCTCACCGCCCTCAGCCTGTCCGAAGAAATGTTGCGGCAGCAGGAGCCGTTGCGCCACGTGGTCAAGGCCGCCATGGAGCGGCTCGAGTCCAGGCAGCTGGCCAGAGGCGAAGAGAAGCGCGGGGTCTTCGCGCAGGCGGCCCGCCTGCAGGAGGTCGCCCACCGGCGCCTCCAGGAAACAGCCGGCGCTTTATCGGCGGATCTGGAACGGATCAATCCCGGCTATCGGGCCACCGCAGACGCCAGCAGCGCGGACACCGAGCACTGGTTCCGCAAACAGGCCATCGAGCTGGCCAGACAGTTCAACTACTATGCTGATTTGCGCACCTTCCGGGCCTGGGTGCGGCTCAAGATCCAGGAGGAGCGCCGGGCCGAGCTGGTCATCCTCTTCCACGCCCTGGGCGTGGAATTCCTGGGGATCATCGTGGCGGCGGCCTTCATCGAATACCGGGACCGGAACGAGGATGGGGAGACGACCCTGGAAGGGCCCCACGGCGTCTGTCGGGATGTGTTCCAGTTCTCTTACCAGGAGCCGGAGGCCACGGTAGGCCCGCGCTTCCAGCGTTGGCTGGACGACGTGCTCCTCCTGGGCCTCGACCAGTGGCGGCGCCAGCTGTAGCGAACCTGATTCCCACCGCGGAAGGGACCGGCAGAGCTGATCCCAAACGCCAGCTGCCGGTCCCTTCGACCTTCGCAATTCCTTGTTGGCCATTCTGCGGTTCGTTCCGGCTCCTCAGCCCCCGTGCTTCTTGGCCAGGTAGTCGGCGACGCCGGACGCATTGGGCTTCATGCCCTCCTCGCCAGGCCGCCAGTCGGCGGGGCAGACCTCGCCGTGGGCCTCGTAGAACTGCAGGGCGTCCAGCATGCGTAGCGCCTCGTCGACGCTGCGGCCCAGGGGCAGGTCGTTCACCACCTGATGGCGGACGATCCCCTCCTTGTCGATCAGGAACAGGCCCCGCAGGGCCACCCCCGCCTCCAGCAGCACCCCATAGTCCCGGGCGATGCACTTGGTGAGATCCGCCACCAGGGGATAGCCGATGCAGCCGATGCCGCCATCGTTGATGGCCGTGTTGCGCCAGGCGAAGTGGGTGTAGACCGAATCCACGGACACCCCGAGGATGGCGCAGCCCCGCTCCTGGAAGTCGGCCAGCCGGTGGTGGAAGGCCAAAATCTCCGTCGGACAGACGAAGGTGAAGTCCAAAGGATAGAAGTAGAGGATCACATAGCGGCCGCGGTACTGGGACAGCTTGACCCGGCCGAAGCTGTTGTCGGGCAGGACCGCCTCGGCATCGAAGTCCGGGGCCTGACGGGTGACAAGACACATGGGAAGCACCTCCGTTCTTTTCTGAGTGGATACCGGCCTACAGGTTGCCGCTCTTCGCCAGCACCAGGCAGGCGGCCTGGTACGAGACCGCGATCAGGGCGATCCAACCGATGAGCAGAATTGCGGTCATGGTGCACCTCCTTCGTTGTTGTTGGTCAATAAAGCTCCGCTTCCTCCAAGTCCGCTGGCCCCAGCTTCTTCCGGTCCATGAGCCGCCAGACGTAGGCGATGTAGCCGACCACCAAGGGCACCGCCAGGGCGACGTAGGTCATGGCGGTGAGGGTGTAGAGGCTGCTCGACGCGTTGGCGATGGTGAGGCTCTTCGCCGGGTCGGCCAAGGACGGGTAGAAGGGGGTGTGGTTGAGTCCGGCCAGGCAGAAGACGGCCAATCCGGTCAGGACCACCCCGGGGCCGGCCAGCCAGATGCCCCGGCGGGAGGCGCCAAAGCGGGCCAGGGCCACCCCGGCCACCACCAGGACGAGACCGGCCAGGAGCAGAAGCGCCACCAGGGGCATGGCCATAAGGTTGTGCAGGTACTTGCCGGCCTCCACGCTCACCCGGCCGGCGGCGTCCACGGCCAGGCCGTCCATGGTCAGGAGCCGGAAGAGCACGAAGAGGAGAAACGGCAGGGCGAAAAGCAGATTGCCGAAAGCGGCCCGCCGGCAGCGCCCCTCCAGGGCCTTCATGGCCGGGGCCGTGCAGTCCAGGTTGTTCAGCAGATAGAGAGCGCCCTGGAGACGGGCCACGAAGACCAGAAAGAGCCCCAGGCTGACGTTGAAAGGGTTGAAGGCCGCCTCCAGGCCCCGCAAGGGGTGGGTCCAGGCGACCAGGTTGTAGGCGTTCAGGGTGAAGTTGGCGCCGGTGAAGAAGGTACCCACGGCAGCGCCGATGAGCAGGATCCCCAACGAGCCATTCACCAGGAGGAAGAGATCGTAGGTGGCGGTGCCCAGGAGGTTGCCGGGCTTGCGCCGGTACTCGTAGGAGACCGCCTGGATCACGAAGGTGAAGAGGATGGCGAGCCAGACCCAGTAGGCGCCGCCGAAGCTGGTGGCGTAGAAGAGGGGGAAGGCGGCGAAGAGCGCGCCGCCAAAAAGCACCAGCGTGGTGAAGGTGAGCTCCCACTTGCGGCCCAGGGAGTTGACGATGAGGCTCTTCTCCTCCGGGCTCCTGGCCAGGAAGGGCAAGAGGGTCTGCCCGCCCTGGACAAAGGTCAGGAACAGGAACAGGGAGCCCACCAGGGAGGCGATGAGCCACCAGAGCTTTTGCAGGATGTCCAGCCCGAGACTGCCGATCATGACACAGGCCCTCCGGTTCGATTGAGGAACAGCGTGCTCCTGGGTCTCAGAACGAGGCCGGCCCCTGGGCGATTCTCCGGAGCATGATCCGGATCTCGGCCAGGAACAGCAGCCCAAAGAGCGCCAGGAACAGGAAGAAAGTGGTCTGAACCGCGCCAGCGGTGAGGTTGGAGCGGGCCACGGTCACCGGCAAGAGATTCTGGATCGCCCAGGGCTGGCGGCCCACCTCGGCGACGATCCAGCCGGCCTGGCTGGCCAGGTAGCCCAGGAAGATGGAGATCACCCCCAGCCGCAGGAGCCAGTGCTTGCCGGCGATGGTGTCCTTCATGGTCCAGACCAGAAAGAGCAGGAACAGGACCGGGAAGAAGGCGCCCAGGGCGACCATGACATGGAAGGCATAGAAGGTCAGCGCCACCGGCGGCACCGCCTGTTCGGGGCTGGCCAGAAAGCCGTAGCCGAAAAAGTCCTGGTGCTGCTGGAAGGCGGTCAGGGCTGCGGCGCGGCCGGCGGCCTCGCCGGCCGCGGTCGCCGCCGTGTAGGCGGCCAGGGCCGAGACCGCCTGGCGGCCGCGCCCGATCTTCTGGTCGATGCCAACGATGCCCTCGGCCGGGTTGCCGTAGATGAGATCCCGAATGCCGGGCACAAAGGAGCCGGGCTCCCGGTTGGCCAGAAGGGAGAGCAGACCCGGCACCTTCACCGCCACCAGGAAGGGATCCTGGTCGTCGGCCGGGGCCTTGGCCGGGTTGAGGATGCCGATGGCCGTAAGGCCTGCGCCCCGCTCCCCCTGGTAGAGGCCTTCGAAGGCAGCCAGCTTCATGGGCTGCACCCGGGCGTCGGTGAAGGCCGCCTCGTCGCCGGTGAAGGCGACAAAGCCCGAGGACAGGAGGCCAAAGACCGAGGCCACCAGGATACTGCGCTTGGCCAGGGTGTGGTGGCGGCCGGTCAGAAGAAACCAGGAGGAGACCCCGACCACGAACAGGGCGGCCAGCTGGAAGGAGGAGGTGGTGGCGTGGGTGAACTTGCTCACCGCCACCGGCGAGAACAGCACCTCCCAGAAGCTTTGCATCTCGAAGCGGGCCTTGTCCGGGTTGAAGGCCATGCCCACCGGGTACTGCATCCAGCCGTTGGCCACCAGGATCCACAGGGCCGAAAGATTGGAGCCGATGGCCACCAGCCAGGTGGACAGAAGATGGAACCCCTTCGAGACCCGGTCCCAGCCGAAGAACATCACCGCAAAGAAGGTGGCCTCGATGAAAAAGGCAAAAATCCCTTCCACGGCCAGAGGGGCGCCGAAGATGTCGCCCACCATCCAGGAGTAGTTGGACCAGTTGGTGCCGAACTCGAACTCCAGGATGATGCCGGTGGCGACCCCGATGGCAAAGTTGATGCCGAACAGGCTCATCCAGAAGCGGGTGATCCTCTTCCACTCCGGGTTGCCGGTCCTGACGTAGAGGCTTTCGAAAAAGGCTACCAGGAAGGAGAGCCCCAGGGTCAGCGGCACGAACACCCAGTGGAACATGGCGGTGAGGGCGAACTGCGCCCGGGCCCAGTTCACCATGGCAAGATCAATGTTGTCTACCAGCATGGCGACCTCCTCAATCGTGGACAGGATGGATCAGGGCCTGGGCCCCGGTGAGCTCTTCGAGAACATACGCCGCCCGCTCCTGGTCGGTGGCGAAGCGGGCGGCCAGCAGGTCTGGGAAGAAGAAGACCCTCAGGATGGCGAAGATGAAGAAGAGCTTCACCGCGATGATCGCCCACAGGGTCCGTCCCTGCTGCATGGCAGCAAAGCCGTCCCGGTAGAAGGCGAAGATGCGGCCGGGCAGGGTGGTGATCGTGGCGGCAGGCATATCAGGACCTCACGCTGGATCGGCCGGCGGCCGGCGGGACGGGGCTTCCGGGGTTGCCGGGGCTTGCGGGGCGACCGGACACGGCCGGTCGCCGGTGAGGATGCAGCAGGACTCGTCCGCGAGCAACTGGGTGAAGGTGACCTCCCGGAGGGTATCCCGCAGCTGGTTGCGGGCCTTGATCCATACCCGGTTTATGGCACAGCTGGCGCTGGCGGCACAAGAGGCGGGCTGCATGACGCAGTCGTTGAGGAAGATCTCGCCGATGATCGCCTCGATGACCGCCAGAAGGGTCAGCTCTGCCGGCGGCACCAGCAGCCGGAAGCCGCCTTTGGCCCCCTGGCGGATCTCGATGATGCCGGCCCGGGCCAGGTCCTGGGCGATCTTGGCCAGAAAAAGCGGCGGGATGTTGCCACCAGAGGCCACCTCCTGGCGACTCACCACCTGCCCCAGGGGCTTTCTCGCCAGATAGAGCGCACACCGCACCGCATATTCCCCTGCCCGTGTCAGCCGCATCGCCCTGCCCCTCAATCAGGATAATTAAGATTATTTTTATCTTATTTATCCTGAATAAAAGACGCGGTCAAGGAAAATTTTTCAGCATCACCGCCGGTGGCGGCAGGTCCACACCTGGTGGATCTTGGGATGGCGCCGGAAGTCCTGGTCGATGGTCTGGCGGCTGATGTCCTCCACCTGAAAGGCCTCGGCCAGCTCCGGGTCCAGACGGAAGCGGCGGTGGTTGGTGGAAAAATACAGCAGCCCGCCGGGAGCCAGCAGGGCCATGGCCCGGGCCAGCAGGCCTTTGTGATCCCGGAGCACGTCGAGGGTTCCGGTCATACGCTTGGAGGTGGAGAAGGTGGGTGGGTCCAGGAGGATGAGGTCAAAGGGATCATGATCCGCGTCCAGCCAGGCCAGGACATCCGCCTGCACAAAGCGGTGGCGGCGGTCATCGAGGCCATTGGCCGCCAGGTTGTGCTGCAGCCAGGTCAGATAGGTGGCGGACAGGTCCACGGACAGGGTGGCGGCAGCGCCGCCCGCCGCGGCATGGACCGTGGCGGCGCCGGTGTAGGCGAAGAGATTGAGGAAGTGCTTGCCCCGGGCCTGGCTGCCGATGAGCTGCCGCAACGGCCGGTGGTCGAGAAAGAGCCCGGTGTCCAGGTAGTCGGTGAAGTTGACCCAGAACCGCAAACCCGCCTCCCGCACCTGGTGGAAGCCCTGCCAGTCGCCCAGCTTGGGGTACTGGCGGTGCCCCTTCTGGCGGCGGCGGATCTTGAGGAAGACCGAGCCGGGGTCCACGCCGAGAAGATCGGGCAGCACCACCATGGCCTCCCGCAGGTGCTGCTTCGCCCGCTCCGGGTCGATCTCGGGCGGCGCCTCGTACTCCTGCACCACCAGCCAGCGCGCCTCGCCGTCACTGTAGAGGTCCACTGCCAGGGCGTACTCGGGGATGTCGGCGTCGTAGAGCCGGTAGCAGTGCACCCCCTGGCGCCGGGCCCAGCGGGACAGATGCTGGTGGCTCTTGCGCAGCCGGTTGGCCAGCATCTGGGCGCCGGGGCTTTGCGCCAGCTCCCGGTAGCGGCCCAGAAAGCGGGCCGCGGTCTGGGGGCCGGGCGCTGGCCGCACTGCCTCCGGGCTGATGGCGAAGCGCAGCAGCTGGCACTCCAGGGGGCCGTTGCGCAGCCGGTTGACGCGCCGGGCCGAAAGGCCCAAGGCCTGTCCCAGCTCCGGGGCGGCGGTGAGGATCGCCGCCTGCCAGCCGGCAAAATGGCGGCGCAGGCTCTCCCCCAGGCCCTGGTAGAGGGCAGACAGGTCCTGCCGCTCCCCGAGCCGCTGGCCGTACGGCGGATTGGCCACCACCAGGCCGGGCTGAGCGGCGGCAGCAGGACAGCCGGCGAGCCTCGTGACATCCGCCTGCTGGAAGCGGATCACCGCCTCAACCCCGGCCCGGGCGGCATTGTCCCGGGCCGCCTGCAACACCTGGCCATCCCGGTCCAGGGCCACGATGACCGGGCAGTCGCCCTCGGGCCGGGCCTGGTCCCGGGCCTCGGCCAGCAACCGGACCCAGAGCGCCGGCTGATGACCCAGCCAGCGCTCGAAGCCGAACCGGGGCCGCAGGAGTCCCGGGGCGCGGCGCAGGGCGATGAGCGCCCCCTCGATGGCCAGGGTGCCGGAGCCGCAGCACAGATCCACCAGGGGCGCCCCGGCCGCCGCCAGCTCCGGCCAGCCGCTGCGGGCCAGGATGGCGGCGGCCAGATTCTCCTTCAGGGGGGCAGCGGCTGGCCCCTGGCGGTAGCCGCGCTCGTGGAGCGGCGGGCCGGACAGATCCAGGCTCACCACCACCAGATCCCGGTGCACATGGAGATCGATGGCGATGTCCGGGGCCTGGGGATCCACATCCGGCCGCCGGCCGGCCAGATCCCGGAAGCGGTCCGCCACCGCATCCTTGACCCGCAGGGCGGCAAAGCCCGAGTGCGGCAGGGCCTGGCTGCGGCCGCTGGCGGCAACAGCGAAGGTGGCGCTGGCGGCAAAATGCTCCTCCCAGGGGATCTGGCGGCAACCGTCGTACAGGTCGTCCCCGTTGGCCACACTGAAGGAGGCCAGGGGCCAGAGCACCCGGCTGGCCAGCCGG